>JANPNT010000675.1:0-2147 GCA_031427655.1 Burkholderiales bacterium | reverse complement strand
GCCGCCGTCGGGCGTAAACTGGCCCCCTTGGACCTTGATGAAGAAATCGAGACTGTTGGCGGGCTAGTCACGGCGCTGGCCGGTCGCGTGCCACAGCGTGGAGAGGTGATTTCCCACCCAGCCGGCTTTGAGCTTCAAGTCTTGGACGCAGACCCCAGGCGCGTCAAAAGAGTACGGCTCCGTCCTGCGGCGGCAATCCCCGACCCGGCTGTTTAGGGTGCCGGGATCTGCATGGACTGCGCGTGGCTTAGCGGTCATTGCGGGGGTTTGCGCGGCGTTAGCTTTTCCGCCCTTCGGTTTCCTGCCTGGCTTACTTGGCTATAGCCTCCTGCTAAAGTTAGCGGACCGTTCAGGCGCGCGACCTCTGAGATCGGCCTTTTTCATGGGGTGGCTCGCGGGGGTCGGCTACTTTGCCGTCGGTGTCTGGTGGATCGTCGAGGCGTTCCTCGTCGATGTTCAAGCTCACGGCTGGATGGCCCCCTTTGCCTTGTTATTGATGTCAGGGGGCTTGGCCATTTTTTGGGGCCTAGCGACCCTCTGTTATTGCGCGATCCGCCCGATTGGAGGGGGTCGGATATTGGTGTTCGCCGCGACATTGTCGGGGTTTGAGTGGCTTCGAGGTCATGTTCTCACGGGGTTTCCCTGGAACCTGCCCGGTGAGACCTGGATTGCTGGGTCGCCTCTCTCGCAAGTGGCTGCATTGGTCGGCGCTTACGGTCTCACATTCCTGACGGTTTGTCTGGCCGCAGCCCCAGCAGCCCTCCTCGACCCCGGGACCAAGCGCGCCAAGTTCACCCCAGTTATTGCGGCGGGTCTGTGCCTAGTGATCTGTTATATTTGGGGAGACATCAGGTTGGCGACCGCGCAGCCGACACTCAAAAACGCACCGCTCGTTCGCCTAGTGCAGGCGAATATTGATCAGAAGCACAAATGGCGGCCGGAAAATCTGTCTGAAATTGTCGAGACCTATCTGCGATTGAGCGCAATCCCCGGACCCTACACGCCCGACATTATCGTGTGGCCCGAAGGCGCGCTCCCTGTCGTAGCTGAGGATCTGTTTGCAGCGGATAGCCCCTACCTTTCGGCTCTAACGCGGAGCTTCCGGCCCGGGCAGACATTGATGATGGGAGCCAATCGCGCGGACCTGCGTCCGGCCGGTGAGGTCGCCTATTTCAATAGTCTCATTGTCTTGCGGGCAGAGCCTGATCGGTTGGTGAGAATCGGACACTACGACAAGCATAGATTGGTGCCATTCGGGGAGTTCCTGCCGTTCGGAGATCTCGCTGCTCAACTCGGTATTAGAGCTTTGGTGCACATGCCTGGGGATTTCACTCCTGGACCAGACCCGAGACCCCTGGCGCTTCCGGGAATTCCGGTGGTCCAGCCCTTGATTTGCTACGAGGCGGTGTTTCCTGGCTTGACCAATTCGGTCACGCGCTCTGGCGCTCGCGCCTCGTGGATTCTGAACGTATCAAATGACGCCTGGTTCGGCGCGACCAGTGGTCCTTGGCAGCACCTCAACATTGCCGGTTATCGCGCGATAGAAACCGGGTTGCCCATTGCGCGCGCTACGCCAACCGGAGTCACGGCCATGATTGATGCCTACGGTCGGGTGCAGCAGAAAATTGGGCTCGGCGAGCGGGGTATCTTAGATGTCCGACTCCCGCAGGCGTTGGCGGCAACGCCCTACTCCCAACATGGCGAGATGGCCTTCTGGCTCATGTTGATAGGGGCCGGTTTCGTTCCATTGTGGGCACGTCGGCATTCGCTCAGGTTAGGGTGATCTGCAGTACAGCTTGCGGGATATAAGGATTCCTTTATAGGTTCCGGCGCAATTACCTTGGTCTTTCCGCGAACCGTTAGGTTCGCGCCCGTTCCGGAGTTTCCTCTTGAGCCGTTCCACTTACATCTTCACCAGCGAGAGTGTCTCCGAAGGTCATCCCGACAAGGTCGCCGATCGGATTTCAGATACGGTCGTCGACGCTTTCCTTTCGGTGGAGCCTGAGGCGCGAGTTGCCTGCGAAACCTTGGTCACAACAAACCGCATTGTTCTGGCGGGCGAAGTGCGTGCCGGCAAGCCTGGCGGATCGCCGGCTGAGAACAAGAAAATGACCAGGGAAATCGTCGGATCTCTCGAGCCCAAGGTG
>JANPNT010000674.1:0-5712 GCA_031427655.1 Burkholderiales bacterium | reverse complement strand
AGGTTTCGACCAACACGGCCGTTTGAATGGTCATGTGGATGCTGCCGGTGATGCGCGCGCCTTTCAGCGGCTGCGCTCTGGCGAACTCTTCGCGAATTGCCATCAGGCCCGGCATTTCGGTTTCAGCGACCTTGATTTCTTTGCGGCCCCAGGCAGCCAGAGCCAAATCGGCCACTGCGTAATCGGGCTGCTTTCCAGCGAGTTGCGCCGTGTTGCTGAGCACATCGCCCAAGATGTCGGGCACAGAATGCGCCGCTTGCTTTTCGGCAGAGGTTTTCAAAATTGCGTTCATGGGAAGGCTCCAAAAAATGATGGGAACCTGCACGCCACGAAACCGGGGGGATATTGCTTCTCACCCACGATGACACACGTGCAGGTGAGCGCTGTTGCATGTACATCTCCGAGCCTAGGGCACGATGTGCCTTGCAACGCTCCTCGGAAGCGCATCAGTGTAAACGCTGAGCACATCGGGTGTTTTTAAAGACGCCGTGAGCGTGCAAAACTCCTCACATGCAAATTGCTTCGCCACAGCCCTGGAGCCGGATTCCGTTGGCGGATGCGCGCGCTGTGCGCGGCGTGCTGACCGACATCGACGACACCTTGACCACCGCCGGAGCCATCACTCCAGACGCTTTGCAAGCGCTGCTTGACCTTCGTGCGGCAGGCCTGCCCGTCATTGCAATCACTGGCCGACCGATGCGCTGGAGCCAAGGCTTTGCCATGGACTGGCCGATAGACGCCATCGTCGCTGAGAACGGCGCGGTGGCCCTGTTCCGACAAGACGGTGCGCTGCGAGTGGATTACCACCAAGCCGACGACGTTCGCGCCGCCAACCTGCTGCGCTTGCAAGCCGTGGCCGCGCAAGTGTTGCGCGAAGTCCCCGATGCGGTGCTGGCCCAAGACAGCGCAGGCCGCGTCACCGACATCGCCGTTGACCACAGCGAATTTGCGCACTTGAACGCAGACCAAATTGCGCGCGTGCTCGGCGTCATGCGTGCCGCTGGCATGACGGCCACCGTCAGCTCCATTCACATCAACGCTTGGTACGGCGAGCACCACAAACTCAGCGGCGCGCGTTGGATCACGAAGCGTTTGCATCAGGTCAACATCGACGATGAACTGGCGCGCTGGGTTTATGTGGGCGACTCGACCAACGACCAATTGATGTTCGGCCACTTCCCGCTCAGCGTGGGCGTGGCCAACCTGATGCACTTCAAAGATGACTTGACGGTGTGGCCGAAATTCATCACGCAAGGTGAGCGCGGCGCAGGCTTTGCCGAAGTGGCGCGCACCTTGTTGTCAGCGCGCGTATGAACGCTGCCGCCAAGCCCGTGGCCGTGTTGTGGGTGGCAGCAGGCTTGGCCTTGGGCGCGGCGGTTTCATTGGGTTTGGCGCGTTTTTCGTATGCCTTGCTGCTGCCGCCCATGCGTGCTGATTTGGGTTGGAGCTACTTCACCGCCGGGGCCATGAACACCGCCAATGCCGCCGGCTATTTGGTGGGTGCGCTGCTGACGCCCATGTTGCTGCGGCGCTGGGGTGCGCGTTGTTTGTTGATAACGGGATGTGTCGCCACCGCCGCCTTGCTGGCAGCGCATGGTGCGGTGCTGAATGACGCGCCATTGCTTGCCTTGCGCTTGCTCACCGGCATCACCAGTGCCTTGGTTTTTGTGTCCGGCGGCTTGATGGCGGCGCGGCTCGGTGCAGGTAAGTCCAACGCCGGTTTGGTGTTGGGCGTTTACTACGGCGGCACGGGCGTGGGCATCATCGCTTCGACGCTGTTGGTGCCGCCCTTGGCTGCACGAACGGTGCCGCATGCGTGGCAAGGTGCTTGGTGGGGTTTGGCGGCGGCGGCCTTGTTGGCGACCTTCGCCACCGCTTGGGCCACACGTCAACAAGTGGAGCCACCAACTCACACCGTCGGCCACACACAGGGCTTCAAATCGTCAGCCTTCGCTTTTGGCTTGGCGGGCTACTTCATGTTCGGCTTGGGCTACATCGGCTATATGACCTTCACCATCACGTTGCTGCGCGAACAGGGTTTGCAAAGCAGCTTGGTCAACGCCTACTTTTGCGTGCTGGGTGTGGGTGTGATGGCATCGTCTTGGTTGTGGGCGCGTTTGCTGCAGCGCCATCGCGGCGGTCTGCCGATGGCGCTGTTGAACGGCCTGCTGGCCGTGGCCACTTTGCTGCCGGTGCTGAGCATGCAGCCTGTCGTGGTGTTCGCCTCAGGCGCGCTGTTTGGCTGTGTGTTCTTGTCGGTGGTCGCGTCCACCACGGCTTTGGTGCGACACAACTTGCCAACGACCGCGTGGTCGGCTGGCATTGCGGCTTTCACCGTGGTGTTTGCGGCGGGCCAAATTGTCGGGCCGAGTGCGGTGGGCTGGTTGGCCGACGCGGGTGGTGGTTCTTCGGGCGGCTTGCGAACCGGACTCACGTGTTCGGCTGCGGTGCTGGCCTTGGGCTCGCTGTTGGCGTGGTGGCAAAAGCCAATTGACCGCGCTTGACACCGCTTTCAGATGATCTTCAAAAATAGCTTCATGCGTTCCAGTTCGGTGCTCAGCTCGCGGCGCGCCACCTCGCAAGTGACTGATCAGCTCGCCCAGTGAACGCAGCGGCAAGGGTGCGCAGAGGCGCAATGGCATGCTGGCATTGGTCGAACCGCCAAAGCAGTTTTTGGGCTTGCCATGCGCGAAATGCGCCCCCTCCTCGCGCGGGTGCGCCTCGCCGCGCCCGCGCACAAAGGCCAGCACGCCGTGAGCTTTGGCAAAGGTTGATTTCGGCCGCACCGCGCGTGGGGTGCGAGGGTGCAACAAGGCATGTGTGGCCTTCGGCAAGAAGCCGTGGTTGACGAAAAAATCCTCTTCGATATTGAGCTTGCAGTAGCGCTTTTCCAAGTCATCCGCGCAGTACTTTTTGACGCTGTGCCGCAGCATCAAGTCCGGCGCGCGGGCGGGGGCACGCATCGGGTCGGCTTGAACGAAACCCAAGCGTTGGATGGCGACGGGCAGAGTGGTCGGTGCAAACAAAGAGCGCGCCACCGCGTAGCGGCGCAGATGGTCAAAATTCAAGTGCGCAGGCATGCGGCGTTCACGAAGGCAGTCACCCAGGTGTCGCAGTGTGACCGCGAACCTGGCGATACTTTGCGGCTCGATCAACGCACCGTTGGAGCCTCTATGAAATTCATTTGTTTCGCGCGCCGCGCCCTTGGCACGCTGTTGTTTTGTGTCGCCGCATCGGCCCAAAGCGGCGAACTTTTTGCCGACAGCGTGAAGTCCAGCGCGCTGGGCCGCGACCTGAAATTCACCATCTACCTGCCCGATGGCTACAAAGACGCCACGCAAAAATTCCCTGTCGTCTACCTGCTGCACGGTGCCGGTGGCGACGAAGTGGAATGGGCTCGCAAGGGTGGCGCGGTGGAAACTTTGGACGGCCTGATCAAGCGCGGCTTGATGCGCCCCAGCATTGCCGTCATGCCCACCGCAGGCTCATCCACTTGGTGGGCCGATGGCGCGGCCGAAAAAGTTGAAACGGCGTTGATGACCGAGCTGCTGCCTTACGTGGAGGGCAAATACAAAGCCAGCACCGAGCGCAAAGGCCGCGCCGTCGCGGGCTTGTCCATGGGTGGCTACGGTGCCTTGAATTTGTCGCTGCGCTTCCCCACCCAATTTTGTGCCGCCGGCATCATCAGCCCGGCCATCTACGACCCGCTGCCGCCCGAAGCTTCGGCCTCGCGCAAAGCCGCGCAGTTTGTGCGCGACAGCAAGTTCGATCCCGACACTTGGAAAGCGCTGAACTACCCCGCCCACCTTGACAAATATGCCGCAGGCACAGCCCGCGTGCCGATGTGGATCGTCTCAGGTGACCACGACTACTTGGGCATCGCGCTGATGTCCGCCCAACTGCATTCCCGCATGATGAAGATCCAGCCTAAACAAGCCGAGCTGCGCATCATTGACGGCGACCACGAGTGGATGGTCTTCCGCGATGCGCTGCCCGATGCGCTGTTGTATGTCGACAAGCAGTGCGCGGCGGGCGGCTGAAGTGCGCATGGCGCTTTGTTCAGTTTTGACTTTCATGCGAGGGTCTGACTGACCGAGCCACCTTCTGCGGCGCTACGACGCACCTGCGCCACGCTGCCGTTGATCAACATCAATTGCGGCGGCAAGTGGCCGATGTCCACTTCGATCAACACGGGGCACGCCTGCGTTACCAGTTCGCGTTGCAATGCTTCTTCATAGCGAAGTTCGGTAGCGCCTGTGCTGTCCGGGGCTTGCGATCGGCCGATCAAGACGCCGTTCAAGCCGTTCAGCCAACCTTCCCAGCGCAGGCGGTAAAACGCGCGAACCAGTTCAGTCGGCGACAGCTCCGCATTTTCCAAATACAAAATCACGCCTTCTGTGCTGCTTGATTTAATGAATGCTGCCACGTTGCCAAACGGCGTGCCCGCCAAGTGCATCAAGGTGTCGATGCAGCGACCGATCAAGCGGCCAGAAAAGCTCACTACAGCATCAGCGGGCCGGTTCAAACAGCGCCATTGCGTGGGCTCAGTCAGCGCGTAGGCAATTGACGGCTCCGTCTGGAAGGCAGTCTATTTCGATTGCCATTTTTCCGACTGTCGCTGCATCACCGAAGCACCTGTCGGCGTTCCGAGAACAGCCAAAGCACTGCGTGTCAGCGCGTCGTTCTGTGCCGGTGCCAAGTCCATCAAGCAAGGCCCATGCGCCGTGGCCCAACCCAAGCGCAGGGTGAGCGGCAACATCAACGTGCTGGTATCGGAGTAGCCGATCAACCACTTTGGTTTGGCACTTTGCAACGCCACCCAATCCAACCGTACCAACAGCTCGATGCCCAGCTTGCCACCCCATGGCGGGAAGACCGCGTCGATGTCATCGCGCAGCAAAAAGCCCATCAGCTCAGCCGCTCTGACGTCAGCTGCCGCGCTGGCACTCGCATGCTCATTGCGCAAACACTGCCCCTCTTCAACGATGAATCCCTGCGCGCGCAGGTGCGCGATATTGAGGTTCAAGCGCGGGTGTAGTGGCGGCTCCACGCCCGAGCTGGGAGCAGTGACTGCGATGCGCGAGCCAACCTTGAGTGGCGAGGGATATTGCGGGAAGTTGATGGGCTGCATGTCCGAATCATGCCGAAAAAAAAGGCGACCGAAGCCGCCTTTCTGATCCGCAAATTTCGCAGTCTTAGTTCAACCCAGCCGCCGCCCGCAGCGCTGCCGCGCGGTCGGTGCGCTCCCATGAAAACTCGGGCTCTTCGCGGCCAAAGTGGCCGTAAGCGGCTGTTTTTTCGTAGATCGGGCGCAGCAAATCGAGCATCTGAATGATGCCTTTCGGGCGCAGGTCGAAGTGCTCGTTGACCAAGGCCGCGAGCTTGTCGTCGCTGATCACGCCGGTGCCTTCGGTGTAGACCGTCACGTTCATTGGGCGGGCCACACCGATGGCGTAAGCCACTTGAATTTGGCACTGGCGCGCCAAGCCGGCGGCTACGATGTTCTTGGCCACGTAACGCGCTGCGTAGGCGGCTGAACGGTCGACCTTGGTGGGGTCTTTGCCGCTGAAGGCGCCGCCGCCGTGCGGGCAAGCGCCGCCGTAGGTGTCCACGATGATCTTGCGGCCAGTCAGACCGCAGTCGCCTTGTGGGCCGCCGATGACGAAGCGGCCTGTCGGGTTGATGAGGAACTTGGTGTCTTTCAGCATCTCG
>JANPNT010000673.1:0-8852 GCA_031427655.1 Burkholderiales bacterium | reverse complement strand
TGGAACAGTTGGCCACAGCGCATCCGAAAGTTCAATGGACGCTGCAACAAACCGTGGGTGAAACCCAAGGCGTGATCGACGCGATGGCCGCGGCGGCATTGACTTCCCCTCGCTGAACCCCTTTCGCTGATCCCATTCGTTAAATTCGCCGCGCCGCGCATGAACCTGCACCAGTTTCGATTTGTTCAAGAAGCGGTGCGCCGCAAGCTGAACTTGACCGAAACGGCCAAGGCGTTGTTCACCTCGCAGCCCGGCGTGTCCAAAGCCATTTTGGAATTGGAAGGCGAACTGGGCATTGATATCTTTGCGCGTCATGGCAAGCGTCTGCGCCGCGTGACCGAGCCGGGCCAAGAGGTATTGAAGTCGATAGAAGTCATCTTGCGTGAAGTCAACAACCTCAAGCGCATAGGCGATGAGTTTTCTAAGCAAGACGCTGGCACCTTGTCGATCGCCACCACGCACACCCAAGCGCGTTACGTGCTCCCGGTGCCGGTGGCGCAGATGCGCAAGCGCTTTCCCAAAGTCAACATCAGCTTGCACCAAGGCACGCCCGAGCAGGTGGCGCAGATGGTGATCGACGAGGTGGCCGACATCGGTTTGGCGACCGAGTCATTGGCGCAGTTCGACGAACTGGTCACCCTGCCCTGCTACGAATGGCATCACGTGGCGGTGCTGCCGGTGGGCCACCCGCTCACGCAAGTTGAGCGCATCACGCTGGAACAGTTGGCGGCGGAACCCTTGATTTCTTACCACCCGTCTTTCACGGGCCGCACCCGAATCGATCAGGCGTTTGCGACGCGCCGCCTGACGCCCAACGTGGTGCTGGAAGCCATAGACGCCGACGTCATCAAGACCTACGTCAAGCTGGGTCTGGGCGTAGGCATCGTGGCCGAAATGGCAATGCGCGAAGATCTGGCGGGCGGCGATTTGGTGTCGCGGCCTGTGGGCCATTTGTTTGGTCAAAACGTGGCGCGCATCGCGCTTAAGCGCGGCACTTACCTGCGCAATTTTGTTTATGCTTTTGCCGAAATGATGTCAGACCGTTTGAGCCGCAGCCTCATTCAACGCGCCATGGACGGCGAACCGCAGGACTATCAGTTGTGATGGCTCAAAAACTAGATTCCACCTGGCGCACACCGCCCGTGACCAGCCGCTTGCCGCGCGTGGGCACCACCATCTTCACGACCATGTCGGCCTTGGCCACTGAGCACCGAGCGGTGAATCTGGGGCAAGGATTTCCTGACTTTGACTGCGATCCGCGCTTGGTCGAATTGGTGAACGACTCGATGCAACGCGGCTTGAACCAATATCCGCCCATGATTGGCATAGCCGCGCTGCGCGAAGCGGTGGCGCAAAAAATGGAGCGTCTGTACGGCCACACGGTGAACCCGCAAACTGAGATCACCATCACCGCCGGGGCCACGCAGGCCATCATCACCACCATCTTGGCGCTGGTGCATCCGGGTGACGAGGTTATCGTGCTCGACCCTTGCTACGACAGTTACGACCCCAACATTGTTTTGGCCGGCGGGCTCGCCGTTCATGTGCCGCTGACGCCGGGCACATTTCGCCCTGACTTCGCGCGCATTGCTGCGGCACTGAGCCCGCGCACCCGCGCCATTGTCATCAATTCACCGCACAACCCCAGCGCGACCACGTGGTCGGTAGCCGACATGCAAACGCTCGCAGACTTGCTGCGGCCCACCGATGTGGTGTTGATCGCTGACGAGGTTTACGAGCACATGGTGTTCGACGGTCAGCGCCATGAAAGTGCGGCGCTTCACCCCGAGCTGGCTGCGCGCAGTGTGATTGTTTCCAGTTTCGGAAAAACTTATCACGTCACGGGTTGGAAAGTCGGTTTTGTGGCCGCGCCCGCCAGCTTGATGGCGGAGTTCCGCAAGGTGCATCAGTTCAATGTGTTCACGGTCAACACGCCCGTACAACACGGCTTGGCGGCTTACATGAGTGATGCGCAGCCCTACCTCAACCTGCCCGCTTTCTACCAACGCAAACGCGATCTGTTTCGAGCGGGTTTGGCCACTACCCGATTTCGCTTGTTGCCCAGCGAAGGCAGTTACTTTCAATGCGTGGACTACAGCGCCATCAGCGATGCAACCGAGGCCGATTTTTGCCGCTGGCTGACCATCGAAGTGGGCGTGGCAGCGATTCCGCTGTCGGCCTTTTATGAACACCCGTTTGAGCAAAAGCTCGCACGTTTTTGCTTCGCTAAAAAAGACGAAACGCTGGAGCTTGCGCTACAGCGTTTGAGTCGGTTGTGAACCGATCGCGTTGTTCGGTCTGGAGGTTCAGCTTTGGAAGCGGCTGTCGATGTTCAGCGACATGAAGTCCGACTTCGGTCCTGCGTTGTCGTAGTCGGTTTGCTTGCTGAGGGCCGCAGGCAAAGGCATGGGCAAACTCAGATCGAGGTCCAGCTCGTAACCGGAATCGGTCATCAAGCTCGGCGCCTTCAAAGGCAGCGTTGCTTGCAAGCTGGAGATGGGAGACGCCTGTTTGACGGCCAACGGCAACAGCATGTCGATGCCGCCTGAGCCAGGTTCGTGCGCCGACAAATCGCGAGCCAGGGAGTGCAAAAAGAGCAGTTCTGAATAGGCGGGCAAGTCAAATGTCAAGCTGCCACCTACCGCGTCCGAATCGCTTCGAGCCAGCCAGCGTCCCAGAGTCTGGACAGCCTTGAATGGCGTCGGCCAGACGGCTATCAGCTCAGCCAATGTCTCGGGGTAGTCGGTGATGGAACGGCCGTCTTCGGGGTCAGCCTCGGCGGCTGGAACGTCACCGTTGAAACGCTGATCGAAGCGGACGCGGATGCGCTCGTAAGCGTCATGATTACCCATGCGCCGGTAAATTTCCAGCAGCTTCATGTACGGCATGGGGCTGAGTCCGCCGGTGCTGCGCACGTGGGACATCAGCAAATCGATGGCCGCTTCGTCTTGGCCCAGAACCACAAAGAAGTCGACCTGCTGTTCCAGGTCGATCAGCTCCTCGACCGACAATTCGCGTGGGGCGTCCACTGCAGGGAAATCTTCTTGGAACTCAATCCGGGAAGCTGTTGCAGCGGCGGCAGCGGGTTCACCAAAGCCAGCGCCCAGGGAAGACATTGCGGTGGTTGCCACACTGTCCAAAGGCCGAGGCGACGAGGACGCCAATGTCAACGGCGCGGGTGCCGATGCCAGCGCGAAGGAATCACGCTGAGGCGCTGAGAACGGCGATGAACTGAACTCCGGCTCAGCTGCATCGGCCATGGCGCGCGAGCTGCGTGTTCTGGGAGAAACAAATTGCCCGCTAACGGATGGGTGAGGTTCGGCCGCACCACCTGTCCACCAAGAGGGGTTGCGCCGACGACGCGCTTGCAACCACAGCAAAAACGCCACGGCGGCAGCCAACGCCGCAGACAACCCGCCCAATGTCCACACCAAAGCGGGCGGAGTTTTGCCGGCGTCTGCTTCACGCACAGCGGCTTGCAAGGTTTCGATGGATTTGCGCGAAGCCTGCGCCTCAGCTTTCAATTTGAGCAAACTCTCTTCAAGCGCAGCAACTCGACGCGCAGCGCGAAGCTCCGCCTCTTGCAAAGCACCAATGGCCGCAGATGCACTTGCCGCCAACGCACTGGCCGCGTCGGCTGCGGCCGTGATTCCCCGCCCATCGGCCGACGATGCAGCGGCGGAGGCAGAAGGTGCCGGGGCTGCCACCGCAGGCGGTGCAAAGTCGAGCTTCAGGCGCGGTGCCGGGGCCTCTATCGTTGGAGCTTTGGCCAACGCCGGGGGTCGTCGCATAGCAGGCTTGGGCGCTGCGCTTCGTTCAGGAATCGAAGCGGGCGTGATGTTGCTACGTTGCGGTCTGGGTGCGGTGTCCGCGTCGGGCGATCTGGCTGATCTGGTGACTGAAGGCGCGCTGCGAGTGCCGCCGCGCGCAGGCCGCGATGCGGAGCGACTCGCAGGCTGGGGTAAAGCGCTTGCGTTTGCGGACGACAAGGGACGGAAGCCTTCGTCAGCTGCCACTTCGGCATTGCTGGTGACCAACGGCGGGTCAACAAACAAAACGAAGCGACGTGTCACGCGTGTCGGGCAGCCCAAGGCCACCGCGACGGTCACGACCGGTTCATCAATGACAGTGTTCGTAGACACGCGAACGGTGAATTGCGAGGCACCTGCGACGCCGTCGCTGGAGATCCTGACCGACGCCTGCGCTAATTTGTTGTCGCCCGAATAAACCTCGGCGCTGACGCATTTGGGAGTGATGCCCTCTTCAGGTTCGGAATTGACATTGACCGAAAAATTCAACGACTGACCTAACGTCGAGCCGAGTGAGCCTTTTCCCAGGTTCAATGCCGAAGCCGGTGAGGCCGAGATATTGAATATCAATCCCAAGGCGATAGAAAGAATGGTGCGTTGCATGCGATACAAATCGATAATTCGGCGCGACTCTAGCATGCACCCCTGCGGCAAACGGGCCTGTCAAACAGCCACTTGCGCGGGCCTGTGTGACGCAATCCTCGATCGGTCAGGCTGTGGCAAAGATGACAGGGAATCACCCGCTATTTGATTTTCAAATTCAACTGACTCACACAGCTTGACAATAAAAAACAGGATCGCTATTTAGTACTCGCTTTGATTATCTGGAGCGGCTTTGGCACAGCTGCTGGGTCGGTCGATCAGGTATCGAACCCCGGATTCTGGCGGTTGAGGCGACGCAGCAATCCAGGCCAGGTCAACGGTCCCGCGCCAATGCCCTGCGTGGCCGCAAGTGCCTGCGCTTGTGCGGTGGCGAGGGTAGCGGGATCGATGAAGTGCAGCGGGCCACCACCCGCCTGCGCGCGAACTTGGATGGTGCACACCGTCTCGAACAAATACATGTTCAAAAACGCATCGGCTATGGTGCGTCCGCAAGTGAGCAGACCGTGATTTCGCAACATCAGATAACTGTTCTCACCGAGGTCGCGCACCAGGCGCGGTTTCTCGTCGTCGCGCAGTGCCACGCCTTCATAGTCGTGATAGCCCAGGCTGGACAACACAAAAATCGACTGCTGCGATATCGGCAGCACGCCGCCTTTTTGTGCCGAGACGGCAATCCCGTTCAAAGCGTGTGTGTGCAAAACGCAATGCGCGTCGTGACGTGCCGAGTGCACAGCGCTGTGGATGGTGAAACCGGCCGGATTCACCGGATGCGGCGAGTCGTCGAGCTTGCTGCCTGCGGTGTCGATTTTCACCAAACTGGACGCCGTGATTTCCTCAAACATCAGGCCATAAGGATTGATCAGGAATTCGTTGTCACTGCCCGGAACACGCGCGCTGATGTTGGTGAACACCAAGTCGTCCCACTTGAACGCGGCCACCAAACGATAGGCCGCAGCAAGGTCCACACGGGTCTGCCACTCCGCGTCGCTGACCTTGCCAAAGCGGCTGGGAATGTTCAATTTTTGATCGGTCATGCGTCTCTCCTAAAGTCAATGCGTCCGGGCAATGACAATAGGATCACGGCAGCGATTGAAGCTGTCACTTCAGGGACAAAACTATGAATAGCCCGGCTCTAACATTGACTGAGAAGTCCACCATTGAGGCAGGTTCTTGGTTCACCACACTCTCACCCGCGTTGCGTCAGGCCATCTTGGCGCGGGCTCTAGTTCGGCGTTTGAGCGACGGTGCGTTGATGAGTTCGCGCGGTGCCCCGGCCGAAGAATGGTGCGGCGTGGCCAAAGGCGCAGTGCGGGTCAGCTCGGTCTCACTGTCGGGCAAACAAATCACACTGACTTATGTGGAACCGGGTGTGTGGTTTGGCGACATCTCTCTGTTCGACGGACTGCCGCGAACGCACGATGCCAACGCCCACGGCGAGACCACTTTGCTGGTGGTTCGCAAGCCCGATTTCAAACAATTGCTCAGCCTGCACACCGAGTTGTACGAAGCCTTGCTGCGCCTGAACTGTCGGCGCCTGCGTTTGATGTTCGATGTGGTGGAAGACCTGAACACACGCCCATTGGCGTCGCGCTTGGCCAAACAAATTCTGCTGCTTGCGCGCAGTTACGGCATTGCGCAGGGCGAGGAAATTCGCATCGGATTGGCCTTGGCGCAAGAAGATTTGGCGCAGCTCTTGGGTGCCTCGCGCCAGCGCGTGAATCAGGAGCTGAAGGGCTTCGAACGAGACGGCGCGGTGCGCATCGAACCCACGCGTTTGGTGGTGTTGTCAAAAGAGAAATTGCTCGCCATTGCCAAGAAGCAGTGACGTTTTTGATCCTCCCAAAGCGCTGAACTTCCGCATGGACGCACACACCGGCACCAAAGCCATCTCAGCCCAACACGAGTTTGACCTCGGCGTTTTAACGGCTTACCTCGAAGCCCACCTGGCCGGGTTTTCTGGTCCGCTGACGGTGGAGCAGTTCAAAGGTGGGCAGTCCAATCCGACCTTCAAGCTCAGCACCCCTAAACACTCATACGTGATGCGAAGCAAGCCCGGCCCTGCGGCCAAGCTGTTGCCATCGGCCCATGCAATCGACCGCGAGTACCGCGTCATGAAGGCTCTGCACGGCAGCGGCGTCCCGGTGCCCGAGATGTACCTTTTGTGTGAAGACGAAAGCGTGGTGGGCCGCGCTTTCTACGTCATGGAATACATGGAAGGTCGGGTGCTGTGGAACCAAGCCTTGCCTGGTTTTGAGCCCGCGCAACGCGCCGCCATTTACGACGAAATGAACCGCGTCATTTCTGCCTTGCATTTGGTCGACGTGGAAGCGGTGGGTTTGATCTCATTTGGCAAACCCGGCAACTACTTCGAGCGCCAAATTGGGCGTTGGAGCAAGCAATACACGGCCTCCATCACCGAGCCTATCGTTGAGATGGAGCGCTTGATGGATTGGTTGCCCGCGCACATTCCTGACAGCGCACGCGACGAGTCGCAGGCCAGCATCGTTCACGGTGATTTCAGGTTGGACAACATGATGTTTCACCCCACCGAGGCGCGCGTCATTGGCGTGCTCGATTGGGAACTGTCCACCGTCGGCCATCCCATGGCCGACTTCAGCTACCACTGCATGTCGTGGCACATCTCGCCGGGTGCGTTTCGCGGCATCGGCGGCCTCGATTTGGCGGCGCTGGGAATTCCAGACGAGAAGGCCTACGTGCGCCGCTACTGCGAACGCACCGGCCGGGCCGACCCGCAAGCCGTGATGGCCGATTGGAATTTCTACATGGCCTACAACTTGTTCCGGCTGGCGGGAATTCTGCAAGGCATTGCCAAGCGCATGGTGGACGGCACTGCCTCGAGCGAGCAAGCCAAACAAGCGGCAGCCGGAGCGCGGCCGCTGGCCGAAATGGGCTGGAAGATCGCCCAGCAAGGCTGAGCCCAACATACCTGTCCCCGACCATCAAGTCATCACTCTAGAAAGCCATCATGGACTTCAGCTATTCCCCCAAAACCCAAGAATTGCAAGGCAAGTTGCTGCGCTTCATGGACGACCACATCTACCCGAATGAAGGCCGCTTCTGGGCTGAAATAGAAGCCAACACCAAGGCCGGGAAGCGGTGGACGCCCCTGACCATGATCGACGAGCTCAAGGTCAAAGCCAAGGCGCAAGGCTTGTGGAACTTGTTCTTGCCGCCCACAGCAGGTGGCGCGCACGCGGCAGCCAATTCGCATGCCGGTGAATACGCGGTGGGTTTGTCGAACCAAGACTATGCGCCGCTGGCAGAAATCATGGGCCGTGTGCCTTGGGCCAGCGAAGTGTTCAATTGCTCTGCCCCCGACACCGGCAACATGGAAACCATCGTTCGCTACGGCACCGCCGAGCACAAAACGCGCTGGCTAGAGCCTTTGTTGGCCGGTGAAATGCGCAGTGCGTTTGCCATGACCGAGCCCGATGTGGCGTCCAGTGATGCGACCAATGTGTCCTCGCGGATTGAGCGCGACGGCGACGACTACGTCATCAACGGGCGCAAGTGGTGGATTTCAGGGGCCGGCGACCCACGCTGCAAGATTTACATCTTCATGGGCAAGTCGAGCCCTGAGGCACCGCGTCACTCACAGCAGTCAATGATCTTGGTGCCTGCCGACACGCCGGGCGTGAAGATCATCCGCCCGTTGCAAGTGTTTGGCTACGACGATGCACCGCACGGCCACTGCGAAATCACCTTCGAGAACGTGCGCGTACCGGCCAGCAACATGTTGCTCGGTGAAGGACGCGGGTTTGAAATTGCGCAGGGCCGCTTGGGGCCAGGGCGCATTCACCACTGCATGCGTTTGGTGGGCTTGGCAGAACGCTCGTTGGAGCTGATGTGCCGCCGCGCCACCGCACGGGTGGCGTTTGGCAAAACTGTGGCATCGCAGACTGTGACGCAAGAGCGCATAGCCGAGGCGCGCTGCATGATCGATCAGGCCCGCTTGCTCACGCTCAAAGCCGCTTGGATGATGGACGTGGCCGGCAACAAAACCGCCAAAGCCGAAATCGCCATGATCAAAGTCGTGGCACCGCAAATGGCCTGCAAGGTCATCGACTGGGCCATGCAAGTGCACGGCGGCGGCGGCATGTGCGAGGACTTCCCCCTCGCCTACTTTTATACGATGGCCCGCACACTGCGTTTTGCCGACGGCCCGGACGAAGTGCACCGCAACTCGATTGCCAAATTGGAGTTGGGCAAATACGCCTGAGATACGCCTGAAATACGCCTGAAGCGAATTCCGGCTCAACGCCCTCCAACCAACCGCTGACGCTTTACGGTGCCAGCGGTTTTTTACTTTTCAGACTCCACATGGCCTTGCCAAGCCGACGTGACGGGTGCGAGTTGGTAGGCCGCGACGGACGGCGAGGTGGCTGTGGCGTCGATGCTGCTGGTGGACACGCGCAGCGC
>JANPNT010000672.1:0-10442 GCA_031427655.1 Burkholderiales bacterium | reverse complement strand
GCGCGCGACATGATGGGCGGCAACGGCATCAGCGACGAATACGGCGTGGCCCGCCATTTGGTGAACCTGGAAGTGGTCAACACCTACGAGGGCACGCACGATGTGCATGCGCTGATCCTCGGCCGAGCCATCACCGGGATCGCGGCGTTTTCTTGATCAAGCAACTCAAACTTCAACTGCTGACCCAAGCAAGCGCCAACGACGCGGGGCGTTTTTTTGATTCAGTTCGCGCTGGTGGGCGATGCATCCGCTGAAGGCAATTTGTTCCTCGACACACGTGGTGATGCGCCGGCAGTGGGGACCGCCAGCACCGACCAGCCTCAAACCGTGATGAGCCTGTCGGCCGTTGACATGAACGACACGCTGGGTGGCCTCCTGGACCCGGTCAAAACCTTCATGAGCGGGCGCATGAAGATTGACGGCGACATGTCGATTGCGATGAAGCTGGCAGCGCTGTTCAAGCCTGCGCCTGCGCATGCGCATGCACATGCACATGCGCTTGCAACTTTGGTCGAGCCTGCACCTCCGACTCAACCCATGTCTGCATCAAGGCATAAGCCAGCGGCTTCAACGTCGCGCCAAGCCACCGCCATCAATGCCCCCATGCTGACTGCGCGCCACGCCGCGCAAAAGGCCGGCGGCAGTTACCGCACCTGCTGGCCCCGCTGAACCTGGGCTTCACCACCTTGCGCAACCGCGTGTCGAAGAGCTCGATGCATGTGGGTTTGGAAGAAGTGCCGCACGGCTTTGCGCGCATGGCTGCGTTTTATGCAATGAGCCGATGTTCGCCATGGAGGCGGCGTGGGCCTGATCGTGACCGGCGGCATTGCACCGAACGACGAAGGCCGCCCGATGCAAGGCGGTGCCAAGCTGACCACTGAAGCCGAGGCCGCTGAGCACCGCATCGTCACGCAAGCAGTGCACGACGCGGGCGGAAAAATCGCGCTGCAAATTTTGCATTTCGGCCGCTACTCGTACCAAAAAAATCAGGTCGCACCGAGCCCGATCAAATCGCTCATCAACCCGTTCACGCCGCACGAGTTGACCGGCGCTGAAGTGCTGCAAATACTCAAAGACTACGCCCACTGCGCGCAACTGGCGCAAAGCGCGGGCTACGACGGCGTGGAGATCATGGCGTCCGAGGGCTACCTCATCAACGAGTTCGTCTCCACCCGCAGCAACCGCCGCACCGACGAATGGGGCAGCAGCTATGCCAACCGCATGCGCTTTGCGGTGGAAAGCGTGCGCCACGTGCGCGCGGCCGTGGGGCCGAACTTCATCATCATCTTTCGCTTGTCGATGCTCGACTTGGTGGACGAAGGCTCCACCTTGGAGGAAGTGATTCAACTGGCACAAGCCGTCGAAGCAGCCGGTGCCACGCTGATCAACACCGGCATCGGTTGGCACGAAGCGCGCATTCCCACCATTGCCACCAGCGTGCCACGCGCGGCCTTTGCGTGGGTCACCAAACGCTTGATGGGCTAGGTGAAGATTCCGCTCATCCACGGGCGTGTCACGAGACCGAACTCAACTACCTGCCCACCACCGCGAAGAAGCGCATCGCCGTGGTCGGCGCAGGCCCTGCGGGCTTGAGCTTTGCCACCGTGGCCGCGCAGCATGGGCATGACGTGACGCTGTTTGAAACCAGCCTTGAGATCGGCGGCCAGGCAGGCTGAAGAATTGAGACCTGACCATTTTTTTATGTGACCCTTTTTTATGTGCTCCTTTATGTGCTCTCCTATGCGTAGAGAACCACCGAGGCACTAACGCCAGCCCGGACCCCCGGTCAAACTTTTGAAGCGGCAACCGGCGCTATCGACCTTTCCAGTAAACGGCTCAGCAGCAGTGCGTGGCGCTGCAATTCGGCCGCGATCAGTTGCCGCCGGTTTTCGTCCAGCCTTGAGGAGATCGCTGCCACGCTGATCGCAGCCATCGGCGCCAGCGCAGGAATGGTCACACCGACCGCCGCGGTACCCGGGTAGACCGCTGCATCGAGGAAGGCATAGCCCCGTTCCCGCCCCTCGGCCACCGCCACGCGCACGCGATCGGCACTCAGGGTCGACAGCTTGGGGTAGCGGTCGGCATGGGCCTCGATGATTTCGTCGGCCTCTGCCGTCGGCAGGGCGCAGAGGATGGCCAGGCCGCCTGCGCCGACACCCAGCGGGCGTCGGATACCGACATCCAGCGTCAACGCCTTGACGGGGTAATCGCCCAGGGCCCGGGCTGAGCATACGGCTTCGAGCCCGCGCCGCTCGCTGAGGTACACAGTGTCCTGCGTGCGCTCGGCCAAAGAGGCCAGCGTGTCTTCGCACCGTTCGGCGAGGTGAAAGCGCGGGCTGGCCAGCAAGCCCAGTTCATACAGCAGCGGGCCCAGCGAATATTTGCGGGTCACCGGGTGACGCTCCAGCATGCCTTCGCTCTCCAGGCGCTGGAGCATGCGGAAGCACGTTGAGCTGGGCAGGCCGGTGGCGGCGGTGACATCGCCCAGCCGCATGCCGTGGCGGCCACGCGAGGCCACCGCGCGCAACATGTTGACCACCCGTTCGATGCTCTGTGTGCCGTTGGCTGACGCAGCCGAGTGGGTGCTGCCGGTCATGCTCCGCATCCGTCCGGCGCCGGTGAATGCTGCTCATCCAACTTCCATGATGTGGCAAATCTTCGGGTTTGCGAGGGACCGGTCATGCTGTGCGTCGCTTCTAATGCAGGCTGATCTGTAATCAGCAAATTGCCACGTTGTGGAAATAATACCAAACCGCGTTCCTCAGACGATGACCGAGAAGATCCTTGCCCGCGCCAGCGGACGGGCCTTCGTGCAGCCCGGTGACGAGATCGAGGCGTGCCCCGACTTCGTCATCAGCTACGACTTCCCCGGCTACACCGATGTCTTCTTCCGCGAAGCGCGCGAGGAGTTCGGCGTGGACCAGGTCGAGCGGCCCGAGCGCTTCGTGCTGTTCATCGACCACATGGTGCCGGCGGCCACCCCCAAGGAAGAAGAGTTGCACCGCGTCACACGCACCTGGGGCGCTGCGCAGGGCGTGCCGGTGCACGAGCGAAAGGGCATCGGGCATCAGGTATCGGCCGAGCTCGGCTACGCCACGCCCGGCGCCTTCGTCGTGCATTTCGACGGGCACGTCAGCCAGCTCGGCGCTTTCGGCACCTACGCCTTCGGCGCGCGCAAAGGGGTGCTCGAAGCCTTTGTGTCGACCACGCTGGCGATGACCGTGCCGTCCACGGTAAAGATCGTCATCACCGGCAGTCTTCAGTTGGGCGTGATGGCGCGTGACGTGTTCCATCACCTCGTGCGTGTGATGGGCCCGGCTTCCTGCGCCTTCAAGGCCGTGGAACTGGCGGGCCCGGTGATCGAGGCGATGAGCATCGAAGGCCGGCAGACGATCTGCGGTCAAGCAATGTTCCTGGGTGCCAACACGATGCTGATCGCCCCCGATGCGCGCACGTTGGACTACATGCAAGGGCGTGCGAAGCTGGATCTGGCGCCTGTCTACCCCGACGAGGACGCCGTTTACGAGCGCACGGTGACCGTGGATGTCTCCGATCTGCAGCCCATCGTCGTGATACCGCCCAGCCCGGCGAACACGCGTGACCTGCGCGATCACCTGGGTGTGGAAGTCCACAGCGGCTACCTCGGGTCCTGCGCAAGCGGCCGGCTCGAAGATCTGCGGGTGGCTGCCGACGTGCTGCGCGGGCGGCAGGTGAAGCCCGGCTTCCAGCTGCACGTGGTGCCCACCTCACAGGCCATCATGGCGCAGGCTGCCCGCGAGGGGCTGATCGAGGTCTTGGTGGAGGCCGGTGCCTTTATCAGTTCACCCACCTGCGATTACTGCTACGGCCGCATCGCCACGATGGCCGATGGCCAGCGCGCCGTCTCCACCGGCACGCTGAACACGCCGGGCCGCATGGGCAGCGTGAACAGTGAGATCTACATCTGCAATGCCGCTGTGGTGGCGGCATCGGCCATCGAAGGGCGAATCGCAGATCCGCGGCCCTATCTGGCAGGCGCGGGAGAGGCGCCATGACGCTGCCCAATCTTCGTGGGCGGGTGGCCTGGGTCTTCGACGAGGACGGCTACGACATCGACCTGATCATCGGCGTGGCCAACATCAAGATCAGCGATGTCAAGGAACTTGCCGCCTTGGCGATGGCCGACCGCGAGCCGGGCTTTGCCACCACCGTCCAGCGCGGTGACCTGTTGGTGGGTGGGCGCAATTTTGGCTACGGCCATCCGCACTACCCGGCGATGCGCGCCATGCGCCACCTGGGCATCGCGGGTGTGGTGGCCGAGTCCTTCTCGCCGGGATTCTTCCGCGGCGAAATCAGCATGGGTTTCCCGCTGGTCACTTGTCCCGGCATCGTGGCAGCCGTGCAGCGCGGCGACGAGATCGAGGTCGATTGGGCAGCTGGATGCGTGCGCCAACTCGGCCGCGGCAGCAGCCTGCCGCTGCAGCCCTTGACCGCTTCCGAGCGTCAAACGCTGGAGGCCGGCGGCCTGATTCCCTACCTCAAGCAGCGCCTGGCGCGCCGCGCAGGAGCAACATCATGAGTGAACAACGTCGGTGGTTGAAGCAGCGCCTGGTCAGCGGATCGACCGTCTGGTTTGCAGGGGCCCAGGACGCGCTGTCAGCTCGGCTTGTGGACCAGTCAAGCTTCGATGGCGTGTTCACCACTGGCTTCGGAATCTCGGCCTCGCTGCTGGGCCAGCCTGACATGGAGCTGTACACGCTGAGTGAAAACCTTGGCGTGGTCGATCACATCGCCAATGTCGTCAGCAAACCGATCTTTGCCGATGCGGATACAGGCTACGGCAACGTCCTCAACACGCAGCGCACAGTGCGTGCTTTCGAAAAGGCCGGCGTGGCCGCGCTGTCCATCGAAGACCAGGTCAGCCCCAAACGCTGCCCCGCTGCATCCACGGCTTCCGTCACCCTGCCGGTGGCCGAGGCGGTGGCCAAGATCCGCGCCGCGGTGGACGCCCGGCGGGATCCCGACCTGCTCATCGTGGCGCGTACCGATGTGATGGACGCGCAGGAAGCGTTGGAACGCGCCGCCCGTTATGCCGAAGCAGGAGCCGACCTGATCCAGCCCATCTCGCGCACCTTCAGCAGCCATGCGGATCTGGTGAAGCTGCGCGAAACCTGCGGCCGGCCGTTGTCGCTGCAGCTGATGGAAGGGACCTGGATGGCTGCGCTGAGCCGCGCACAGATTGAATCGGTGGCGGGCATGGCCACCTATCCGATCGTGGGCTTGCTCAGCATCGTGCATGCCCTGCGCGCCAATCTTGCCGCGCTGGCCGAGCGTCGCGGCGAGCCGATGGACGAACTGCCCTGCCCGCGCACCACGATGGCGGAGTTCAAGCAGGTGATCGGCTGGCATGAACTGGAACAGCGGCAGGCACGCCTTGAAATGGACGCTACGGGCCGGACAGGCTGAGCCGCCATCCGGCCTCGGTCGAACACCATTCGCCCCCCAACAATCCCAACTGCCCCCCAACATGAGGAGACCCTCCATGTCCATGACCCGCCGCCTCGCCGGTGCCGCCTTGATCGGCTCCGCGCTGATCGCTGCCGTACCGGCGCTGGCTCAGACCGCCGCTTTCCCGAGCAAACCGATGCGCATCATCGTCCCCTATCCGGCCGGTGGCGCAACGGACGTCTCCGCACGCCTGGTGGCTGCGCGACTGCAGGAAGAGCTGAAGCAGAACGTGATCGTGGAAAACCGCCCTGGCGCCAGCGGCAACCTGGGCATGATGAGCTTGCTGCAGAGCCCCGCTGACGGTCACACGATGGCCATGAGCCTCACCGGCATGCTGTCTATCAACCCCACGACCTACAGCAAGGCTGGTTTCACGGCAGCGGACGTGGTGCCCGTGGCGCGCGTGATGCTTGCCCCCTTGGTGCTGGTGGTGCCGCTCGACTCCCCATGGAAGACGGTGCAAGATTTGATTGCCGCCGGCAAGGCGGCCGGCAAAGGCGGTCTGCCCTACGGGTCCACCGGCGCCGGTGGCATCTCGCACGTGGCTTCGGAACTGGTGAACGCGGCGGCCGACGGCAACTACACCCATGTGCCGTACCGAGGTGGCGCACCGCTGGTGATAGCACTGCTGACAAGCGAAGTGCGGTGGGGTCTGCTCGGCACGGCCGACGCACGCGCGCGCAGATCCAGGCCGGCAAGCTCAAGGCACTGGGGCAGTTGCGCGCGACGCGCTCCGAGTTGTGGGCCGACCTGCCCACACTGACAGAACAGGGTCTGCGCGGCGGCGTCGACTTCGACATGTGGTTCGGGCTCGTGGCGCCAGCCAAGACCCCGCCGGCGATCGTGTCGATGCTGAACCAGAAGGTGGCGCAGATCGTTGCCGAGCCCGAGTTTCGTCGGCGCCTGAGCGAGCTGGGCGGCGTGTCGCCGACCAGCGGCAACACCATCGAAGCGTTCAACGAGGTGATCCAGAATGAACTGGCGGTCCTGCCCAAGAAAGCGCTCGAACTTGGGCTGAAGCTCGACTGAGCACGGCCTCGCGCGGTGGCTGCAGCGTGCCAAGCGTACCGATGAGAGCGAGGCCGACGAACCCCAGGCCAAGGCGCAGGACAACTTCACCGATCCCGACAGCCGCATCATGAAGCGCACGGGCGGCGGCCTCGATGCCAGCTGCAACGCGCAGACCGCCGTGGACGACACGGCCCCCGCAGCAGCTCAATTCGAAGCTGCCGCGCCGCAAAAACTCAGCCCGCCAAAAACGCAGAAATGAGGTCCCGGGTGGCAGCAGGCACGTCCAAAAATTTGAGCCCCACGCGAAACCCATCTTCAAAGCGCGCATAAATGCTGTTCATGAACTGAACCCGGGCCTCAATCAACGACGCGCCCGTTCGGCCGGCGCTGAGCACAGGGATGCGGATCACACGCACACTCCTCAACGGTGGGTTCACCGAACAAGCTGCGCGCAAGCCGCCCTCGCCGATGTCGATCAAGCGAACCGAAAATGGGAGCTGACCCGGCGGCAGCAATGGGCCTCGCTGCGAAGGAGTTTGCGCTTGTGCTCGCGGCGCCCGGCTGCGAGAAGACGGAGTCAGTCATGTCGGGGCGGCGCGGCAGGAAAAGGTGAGTGAAGCGGCCCCATCGAAGGGCTACGAGAAGTCGCGTTGCAAGGTCACAATAAAGTGGAGTGGCTGGCTGTTTTCGCCTCGCTGAAAAAATCAATCAACGGGCACCAACCCCATGAACAAACTCGTCACCTGGGTAACGGCCTTTAAGGAGTGGCGCTTGCTGTTGCTGCTCTGCGCGATGTGTGGTGAAGCACCCGCACAGGCGACGCAGACGGCGGCAGGCGACGCGCCTTTGGTGCTGCGATTCCGCGACTTTTACCAGTCGCCCGTTGGCCCGGCGGGCTTGCAAATGAGCGCTGCCTTGCGTGCCGCCCATGCGCAGCGCGTTCGATTGACGGGCTACATGGTGGCGCAAGAAATGCCGCTGACAGGTCACTTCTTTTTGACGCCGCTGCCGGTGACGATGAGTGCCCACGCCGACGGCGAAGCCGACGACTTGCCGCCGTCAACCGTGCTGGTGCAAATGCCAAAGCCCGACAGCACCCTGCCCGTGTTGACCACGCCTGGCTTGTTGCAGCTGACCGGTCGATTGCAGGTCGGCAGGTTTGAGATGCCGGACGGCCGGGTGGTGTGGCTGCGCTTGTTGCTTGAGCCGCGCACAGAACCTGCGCTTTGAGATTTTTTTACCTGTTTCTTTGAACCCCTGTCGGAGCCCACACCATGCGAATTTCATCCCCGTCTTTTTGCTGGCTCATCGTCTTGATCGCTGCCAGCAGCGTCGTCTGCGCAGCCCCTGCAGTCAGCCGCTTGACGCCGCCCAGCGAGCTGTTCACCAGCCAGCAAGCCGCACCGGTCATTGCGCGCTTTTTGTCCGGCCAGCGCTTCGACATGCAAGCCACGCTGCGCCCTGACGACGCCAGCAAAACCATCACCGACGCACGTTTCGCGATCGACGCCATCGCCTTGAAATTACCCGTGGCATTGCGCAGTTGCGCCGCCGGTTGCTTGGCCGATGTGCCTACAAACGCCAGCATCGCCACGCTGCGCGCACTGACCGTAGTCAAGCCCGGCGTGCATGAATTTAGCGTCACCGCCACGCAAAGCGACGGCCAAACCGTCACCGCGCGCGGCAACTTTGAGGTGATCGCTTTGCAGCGCAACAGCTTGAGCAGCGGCAAGGTGAAAAACATCATCATCATGCTGGGAGATGGCCTGGGCGTGGCGCAGCGCACGGCTGCGCGCATCGTGCAAAACGGCTATGCCCAAGGCAAAGCGGTGGCCCCGTTGGCCATGGACACTTTCCCCGTCACCGGCCTCGTGCGCACCTCCTCGCTCAACTCTATCGTCACCGATTCATCGCCGGGCATGACGGCGTATGTGTCGGGCAACAAGAACAACAACAACGAAGAAGGCGTGTTTCCTGACGACACCGTAGAGCCGTTTGACAACCCGCGCATCGAATACCTCAGCGAGTATTTGCACCGCACGCAGGGCAAGGCTTTGGGACTGGTCACCACCGCCGATGTCTTCGACGCCACGCCGGCGGGCAATGCGGTCCACACCAGCAGCCGCGCGGCCGGCACCGGCATCGTTGATCAGTTTCTGGACGATCGCGGCCTGACCGGTTTGAGCGTGCTGATGGGCGGCGGGCGCAAATGGTTTTTGCCCGCCAGCGTGCCGGGGTCGGGTCGTACCGACAAAAACGACTACGCGTTTTCCAGCGGTGAATCGAGCGGAAATTCCAGAGAAAACGCGCACACCGCCGACATCGTCAAACGCTGGGGCACAGCGCCCGGCCGCATGGACGCAGAACGCGATTTGATTCAAGACTTCAGCAGCGCGGGCTTCAAATACGCCGCCGACAAAACCGCGATGGACGCGGTCGATGCGCGCCAAACCGATCAACTGCTGGGCCTGTTTGCGCTGAGCAACATGAACGTGGCGCTCGACAAGATTGACGGCCGCCGCAACAAGAAAACAGGCGCAACTGCAGGTGACAAAACCACCGTGGTCGACGACTACGGTTTTCCCGACCAACCCATGCTGGACGAGATGACCGCCAAGGCGCTGCAAGTTTTAGGGCGAAAAAAGGAAGGCTTCGTGTTGATGGTGGAAGGTGCGTCCATCGACAAACAAGCGCACGCCATGGACACCGAACGCTGGCTGCTCGACACCATCGAATTTGACCGCGCCGTGGCCGTGGCCCAGGCCTATGCGGCCGAGCGCGGCGACACCATCGTCATCGTCACCGCAGACCACGAATGCTCGGGCGCGGCTTTGATTGGGGCATCACGCGTCAGCGACGCCAAACTGGTTGAGGCAGCAGCAGCGGGAGGCAAAGCCAACCTGCGCGACAAGGTGGTGGGGGTCTACGAACAAGCGGGCTTCCCGCGCTACCAAATTGCCGCCGACGGCTACCCCGCCACCACCGACATCGACTTCCGCTTGTTGGTGGGCTACGGTGCCAACGCCGACCGCCACGAAGACTGGCGCACGAATTCGCAACCGCTCTTGGGCACCGCTCAAGCGGTCAGCAAAACCAGCCCTGTGGCCACCTACCCCAACACCCCTATGACCCG
The DNA here is from genome assembly GCA_031427655.1 of Burkholderiales bacterium. Classification (GTDB taxonomy): domain Bacteria; phylum Pseudomonadota; class Gammaproteobacteria; order Burkholderiales; family Burkholderiaceae_C; genus JANYJJ01. The sequence continues at coordinate 811 of JANPNT010000672.1, read as the reverse complement.
CGACGTAGCCGGTGGTTTCATGATCACTGGCCACGTTCCCGGCAACTCCGCCGTCCATACCGCCAGCGACGTGCCCCTGTCCGCCTACGGCCCCGGCGCTTGGGCCTTTACCGGCGTGCAAGACAACACCGATGTATTTTTCAAGTTGGTGCAAGCAGCAGAGTTTGGCGTGCCGAAGTTGGAAATGTTTGCAAAGCGGGGGAAGAAGCGTTTTTGACTGAGAGGACGATTGTCCATACAAATACTCCGCGAATATTGATTGGCATCTCGACCAGGCCGACGCCACCATTCGTCCCATGATGTTGCCTTCGCAGAAGCGGCGACCGTACGCACAGATGAGTACGCACTGACCCGCGAAGACGCAGATGCAGTCGGCAAGCAACGGTTCATCACCTTGGGAATGCGTGCAACGGGCGCATTGCTTGTCGTGGTTTTTACGCTGCGCGAGCCGGACATCCACCGCCTGATCTCGGCGTGGAAGGCCAACAAACCACAAAGGAAAATGTGTGAAAAAAATCGCCGCTGAAGCCTGTCGCGACATCAATTTCAGTCATGCCAAACACGGCGCAGTGATTCCTGCGGAACCGGACAAGACCAAGATTTCAATTCGCATCGACAACGCCGTCATTGAGCACTTCCGCAGCCACGTTGAACGGGCTGGCGCGGTCAATTACCAAACCTTGATGAATGACGCTTTGCTGGCTTACATTCAACAAAAAAAACGTGATCGACGCAGTGCGCCTGGTGGTGCGCGAAGAGCTTGCCTCACCTCGCGCCAAGCCACGCCCGCAGGCACGACGAACAGTGCCAG
>JANPNT010000671.1:0-2743 GCA_031427655.1 Burkholderiales bacterium | reverse complement strand
ATAAAATTGCCGGTGAAGGACTTTGGTTATTCTGAAAAATTGAAAGAGGCTGCATCGGCGCTGCCACAGCGCTGTGGTCGCGGTGGCAGCAGGCTTGGCGGCTGCGTCGCGAAGACGCATTGGTTCGCAGACGCCCCATCCCCGACGACCTGTGGCAGCTCACTGTGCAACGCCATCCTTTTGTGGCGCAGCGCAGCGACGAAGAAATTGCACGCCTGCGTCGCTTGAGCACCTTGTTCTTGAACGACAAAGAATTCACCGGTGCCGGTGGAATGCACATTGACGACGAGGTGGCGCTGACGGTGGCGCTGCAAGCTTGTTTGCCCATTTTGAACTTGGGGCTCTCGCGCTATGAGGGCTTCAAAGGCATCGTGATCCATGCAGATGAAGTGCTGGCTCAGCGGACGGAAATGGACGATGACGGCGTGATTCACGAATATGCCGAATCGCTCAGCGGCGAGGCGATGCAAGGCGGCCCGGTGATGCTGTCATGGCCCGACGTGGCCGGGGCCGGTGAAACCGCTGCCTGGGCTTACAACGTGGTTATTCATGAGTTTGCGCATGTGCTGGACATGAACAGTCATGCATCGCAAGCGCATTTGGGCACACCAGAGCTGCGAGAACTCCACCAAAGTTGGTTGCATGCGCTATCGCGAGAGTTCGAAGCTTTTGCCCTCGCGGTTGACAGCGGTGCCGACAGCGTGCTCGACCCCTACGGTGCGCAGTCGATAGAAGAGTTCTTTGCAGTCGCTTCCGAAGCGTTCTTCGTGCAAGCGGCGGAACTACAGCAAGCGCAGCGTGCTGTGTACGACCTGATGCGCCAGTACTACCGGCAAGATCCGGCGGGCCATCGTTCCAAACGAAACGCAGCCTAGAAACCAAATGGAAAAAGGAGCCTCGTGGCTCCTTTTTTGTTGGCACTTTCGCTGCAAGTTCAGGCCGTAGCGGGCTCAGCCTTGTTCGGCTTGTCCGTCTTTTTCAACGGTTGGATGTCCAGCACTGTCTTGCCTTCGGCGTCCACGTCCACCGTCAGGCGACCGCCGTCCACCAAGCGTCCAAACAGCAACTCGTCGGCCAATGCGCGACGGATGGTGTCTTGGATCAAACGCTGCATAGGCCGCGCCCCCATCAACGGATCGAAGCCGACTTTGGCCAAGTGCTGTCGCAGGGCGTCGGTGAAGGTGGCTTCCACTTTCTTCTCGGTGAGCTGGCTCTCCAACTGCAACAAGAATTTGTCCACCACACGCAAAATGATGGCCGGATCAAGCGAACGGAAACTGACGATGGCGTCCAGCCGGTTGCGGAACTCCGGCGTGAACAGGCGCTTTATGTCGGCCATCTCATCGCCCTGCTCGCGTGAGTTCATGAAGCCGATGGACGACTTGTTCATGGTCTCGGCGCCGGCATTCGTAGTCATGACGATGATGACGTTGCGGAAGTCGGCTTTGCGTCCGTTGTTGTCGGTCAGCGTGCCGTGGTCCATGACCTGTAGCAGCACGTTGAACACATCAGGATGTGCCTTCTCGATCTCATCCAGCAGCAAGACGCAATGCGGCTTTTTGGTCACCGCTTCGGTCAGCAAGCCGCCTTGATCAAAGCCCACATAGCCCGGCGGCGCGCCGATCAAACGGCTGACCGCATGACGCTCCATGTACTCACTCATGTCAAAGCGAATCAGCTCGACGCCCAGGACGAAGGCCAACTGTTTGGCCACTTCGGTCTTGCCAACACCGGTGGGGCCGGAAAACAGGAAAGAACCGATCGGACGGTCCGGCTTACCCAATCCAGAACGGGCCATTTTAATGGCCGAAGACAAGGCCAAGATGGCTGGTTCTTGACCAAACACAACGCTGTTCAGATCGCGGTCCAAGCTCTTCAATTTAGAGCGGTCGTCGTTGGACACGCTGGCGGGCGGGATGCGAGCGATCTTCGCCACGATGTCTTCCACCTCCGCGCGCGTGATGGTTTTCTTTTGTTTGTTTTTAGGCAGTATGCGCTGTGCTGCCCCGGCCTCATCGATCACATCGATGGCTTTGTCCGGCAAGTGTCTGTCGTTGATGAACTTGGCCGACAACTCCGCAGCGGCTTGCAAGGCACCCAGCGCGTACTTCACGCTGTGGTGTTCTTCGAAGCGCGATTTCAAGCCTTTGAGAATCTCGATAGTTTGTTCCACCGAAGGCTCCACCACGTCCACCTTCTGGAAGCGGCGTGACAGCGCTGCGTCTTTTTCAAAGATGCCTCGGTACTCGGTGAACGTGGTGGCACCGATGCACTTCATGGCACCCGAGCTCAGCGCTGGCTTCAACAGGTTGCTAGCGTCCAGCGTACCGCCTGAAGCCGCGCCAGCGCCAATGAGCGTGTGTATCTCGTCGATGAACAGCACCGCATTGGGCTGGTCTTTGAGGTACTTCAACACGCCCTTCAACCGCTGCTCGAAATCGCCGCGGTATTTGGTGCCGGCCAGCAACGCGCCCATATCGAGCGAGTAAACGATCGCGTTAGCCAACACCTCAGGCACGTCATTTTGCGTGATACGCCATGCCAAGCCCTCGGCAATGGCAGTTTTGCCAACCCCGGCCTCGCCCACCAGCAGCGGATTGTTTTTGCGGCGACGGCATAGTATTTGGATGACGCGCTCAACTTCGTGCTCGCGCCCGATCAGCGGATCGATCTTGCCGTCGCGAGCCAGCTGAGTCAGGTTCTGAGTGAACTGTTCGATCGGAGACCCTTTGCCATCGCCGTC
>JANPNT010000670.1:0-2369 GCA_031427655.1 Burkholderiales bacterium | reverse complement strand
CTGGCTCGACCCGCTGAACCAGTTCCTGCTCGCCTCGCACGCCGCCGGGCGCAACAGCGTGCTGGTGATCGACGAGGCCCAGCAGCTCAGCCCCGAGGTGCTCGAGCAGCTGCGCCTGCTGACCAACCTCGAGACCAGCGAACGCAAGCTGCTGCAGATCATCCTGATCGGCCAGCCCGAGTTGCGCGACATGCTGGCGCGCCCGGAGCTAGAGCAATTGGCGCAACGCGTGACCGCCCGCTTTCACCTCGACGCGCTGTCTGAAGCTGAAACCGTGCAGTACATCCGACATCGCCTCACCGTGGCCGGTATGCGCGGCGCGGTGCCGTTTGACAGCGAAGCGCGCAGCCGCATTCACCAGTTGGCGCGCGGTGTGCCGCGTCGCATCAACTTGCTGTGCGACCGCGCTTTGTTGGGCGCGTATTCCACCGGGCAATCGCGTGTGAACAGTGAGATCGTTGACCGCGCTGCTGACGAAGTTTTTGGTCGTGGCGAGTCGCGCACCCTGGCCCGCACCGGGGTTTTTAACTCAGCCCATCGCGCGGGATGGTGGGCGTTCGGCGGCTTGGCTTTGCTGTGTTTATTTGGCTTGGTGACGTGGGCCGCCAAAGAGCGCATGCGCTCGCAGACAGTGACCCTCGCGCCTGCGCTGGCGGCTGCGTCGGCCGCGGTTTCACCAGCGTCTGCGGCTGCGCGAGCGGCTGCTTCCGCCGCTTCAACGTCAACGGCAACCTCAGCGTCAGCACCTGTTGCCGCCGTGTCCACCGGAGCTGACTCGCTTTCAAGCCTGAGCGCTTTGCTCAGCACCGAAGACGCTGCGTTGCGCGAGCTGCTGCCGCTGTGGAAAGTCAATTTAAGCGGTACCGACAGCACCGTTGACGCCTGCGCTGCCGCGCAGCGCGCTCAGGTTTATTGCCTGCGCAGCAAAAGCAACTTGGCCGTCATACGTCAGTTGAACCGCCCCGGCATCGTGACGCTGTTCGATGCCAAAGATCAGCCGCATTACGCGCTGCTCACAGCCCTGACTTCGCAGGCTGCCACCTTGCGCGCGGGCGGCGTGTTGCGCACTGTGCCCTTGTGGGCCTTGGCAGCTGTGTGGCGCGGCGACTTCGCCACGCTGTGGAAGGCTCCATCCGACTACCGGGCCATGCTGCAAATGGGCAGCAGCGGGAGCGGCGTGCAGCAGCTTTCTGTTCAGCTGGCGGCATTGCAAGGCCAAGCCTCGCCCGTCGCACCAGCGAGCGGCGTGTTTGTTTTTGACGGGGCCCTGAAGGCCAAAGTGGAAGCGTTTCAAGTCTCGCAAGGTTTCACGCCCGACGGCGTGGTCGGCCCGACCACCTTCATGCAACTCAATCGCGCCAGTGGGGTGGACGAGCCTCGGCTTTTCGCTGAGACGGCTCCCTCCGCGTTTGCAATCCCTACAGCTCCCGCGTCGTCCGCGTCGTCCGTGAAATAGCGCAGAGTCACCGCCATGTCCTACATCCTTGACGCTCTGAAACGTGCCGACTCTGAACGCGAACGCGAGCGCGAAGACGTGCCCGGCTTGCATTCCAAAACCGAAACGTGGATCGCGCCCGATGAAGTTAGCACGCGCCGCGCTCAACCCCAAGCCGTGGTCTGGGCCTTGGCCGCGGCGTGCTTGTTGTTGGCGCTGGGTGTGTTGTGGTTTGTCTTGGCGCGTGAAGCCGCGCCTGCCTCTGTTGCGGTGTCGGCGGCGGTGCCGGTGCAAAGCGCGCCGACCGTGTTGCAGCAGCCTGCGCCACAACCGGCACCGGCGGTTGCTGTCATCGCACCGGCACCGGCGGTTGCTGTGATTACCCCGGCACCGGCGCCAGCAACGATCCCAGCCCCTGCACCTGCGCCAGCCCCCGCACCTGTGGCGCGCGCCGCGCCACAAACCCCCGCACCCTCCAGGACAGTCCGTGCGGCCGACCCCGCCGCGTTGCCGCCATCAACCCAAGCTGCCCCGGCCGCCCCGGCCGTTGCCAAGCCCAAAGCTTCAGCGCCGGCTGTCGCGGCGACCGCTTCTGTCCCGTCCCCCACGGCCTCGGCCGCCACATCGGCCGAAGCCCGGCTTTACACCTTGAGCGAGTTGCCCGAGGACGTGCGCGCGGGCTTGCCTGCCTTGGCGGTGGGCGGTGCCATGTATTCGCAAACGCCGGCCAATCGCATGCTCATCATCAACGGCCAGGTTTTCCGCGAGGGCGACACGCTGGCCCCGGGCTTGGTGCTGGAGCAAATCAAACTCAAGTCGGAAACTGAGTGGTGCTAATATATAGGTTTTGTAGTAGCATTGTAGTGAGATTAATGTGCTGTATGTAAAATAATATGCTAATGTACTAAGTAATGTTTTTACGTTTTATATATAT
>JANPNT010000669.1:0-4896 GCA_031427655.1 Burkholderiales bacterium | reverse complement strand
CTTGAAACCCGACGCCACCACCGGCGAGCTGTACTTGGACGAACATGGCCCCAGTTTGCGCGCCATCTACGATTTAGGCGACCCCGCCAACTCGCGCTTCATGCATTCCACAGGGCAGTCGGGCATTTTTCTTTCGCCGCTGTACCGAAGCTTTGTGGGGCCGTGGATCCGGGTGGAATACGTGCCAGTGTGGGGTGGGGCGGTGGTAAATACTTTGGTGTTAAAGGTGCAATGAAAACATTTTTTATTCGGTCCGTCATGGCCCCGCGATTCATTCGCCCGCTGCTGGTGTGCACGCTGCTCAGTGCTGCGCACATCGGCGGTCAAGCTGCTGCTGCTGCTGCTGTTGCGAGCGCGAATGAAGCCGCGCCCAAGCTGCTGCTGCTCGGCGAAGTTCACGACAACGCGGCTCAACATGCGCTTCGCCTGAAGGCCTTCGAAGCGCTGCTCAACACCGGTGCCCGCCCGGCCTTGTTGATGGAGCAATTCGACCGCGAGCACCAAGGCGCGATCGACAAGTTGCGCGCCACGCGGGCTGGCATCGACGCGGCGGCGGTCATCACCGCCGGGGTCGGCTCCGGCAATTGGAATTGGGCTTTCTACCGTCCCTTCATCGACTTGGCGCTGGCCTACGACCTGCCCATCGTCGCCGCCAATGTGTCGCGCACCGAAGGCCGCCGCGTGATGTCGCAAGGCTTGGCCGCCAGCGGATTTGAAGCGGCTGTTCCATCCGACATTTCCAAAGCCTTGGGCAGCACGATAGAAGGCAGTCACTGCGGCATGCTCGACGCCGCGACCGCGCAGCGCATGGTGCCCGTGCAAGTGGCACGCGATCAATTGATGGCCCGCTTGATAGAGGCCAATGTGGAACGCGGTGCGGTGCTGTTGGCGGGCAACGGCCATGTGCGAAAAGACCTCGGCGTGCCGCGCTGGTTAACGGCTGCCACACGCGCCCAAACCAGATCGCACGGCTACTTGGAGGCGGGTGACGACACCGGTGCAGCCAAGTCGGGCGCTGCCAACACCGCCTACGACGTCGTGAAATTCACCCCCGCGCAAAAGCGCGAAGACCCGTGTGATGCGATGCGAGGCAAGGGGCCGAAGCCGCCGACGACTTGATCGTTTCGGGAGATTCCTTGACTGCGCTCGGGGCCGTCAAGCCTTCACCGCAGAGCAATTTAAGCTTGGGCTGCACTCGTGCTGGGTGTGGGCGAAGCAACCCAACCCCGTTCGCACTGAGCTTGTCGAAGTACCAGCGTCAGGGTTCGCAGGGTGATCCTTTGACAAGCTTGGGACGAACGGGTTGTTTTGCGTTGCGAAATGGTTTTGTTTCTTGACGAGCACAGAGTCGCATTCATGAAGTCAATCGCCGCCAATGAAGGTGTCGAGCACGCAAGGGTCTTGGCGCTTGTTGGTCAAGCGGCAGAGCTTTTGGTACATCGCCAACGCATCTTCACCGCGCAGTTGCTGCGGCTCGGTGATGCGCATCAAGCGCAGGTCAGCGGCGGCGGCGGGGCCGATGTTGGGCGGCTGTTCGAGGCGATTGCAGTCCTGCACTCACCTCGCTTTGCCGCGTTTGGCTTTGAGCGGCGCAGCGGCGAAGCCCACGGCCCCACTCACATCAAAAAGCTACTTCGTATCAAACCCACCGCCAAGCCTTCGATCTCGAAGTCTTGGCGGTCGGCTGACACGAGGATGGTTTTGAAGTCGGGGTTTTCGGGGCTGAGTTCGATGCCGGCGCCGGTGCGCTTGAATCGCTTGACCGTCACTTCGTCGCCAATGCGGGCCACGACGATTTGGCCGTTTTTGGCGTCCTTGGCTTTTTGCACCGCCAGCAAGTCGCCGTCCATGATGCCGATGTCGCGCATGCTCAGGCCGCGCACTTTCAGCAAAAAGTCGGGGCGGGCGCTGAACATGCTGGCCTCGACCGCGTAAGTTTGCTCGATGTGCTCGGCCGCCAAAATGGGCGTGCCCGCTGCCACACGGCCGACCAAGGGCAACATCAACTGCGCCATGCCGGGCAGGGGCAGGCTGTGGCGCTGTGTCATCTGCTTCTGTTGTGTGCGCTGTTGAACAAGCTGCTCAGTGCGATGCCGGTTCAGCGAACGCAATGTGTCAGACTTCAAACGAATGCCGCGCGAGGTGCCGCTGACGAGTTCGATGGCGCCTTTGCGGGCCAGCGCTTGCAGGTGTTCTTCGGCGGCGTTGGCCGATTTGAAACCCAGCTCGGCGGCAATTTCAGCGCGTGTGGGCGGCGCGCCGGTGTGCTCAATGGCGGCTTTGACGAGATTCAAAACCTCCTGCTGGCGGTCGGTGAGTTTGATGGTGTCCATCTTGAAGTCCTTGGGTGAACAGCAGCACTAAAAATTAACTGGAACTGAGTATCCATCCAGTTACTGTATTTTCATCCAGCTTGAATAAAAATGCAAAACAAAACTCCGGTGGTGGTGGTTCTGGGCACGGGCGGCACGATTGCCGGCACGGCCAGCAGCGCGTCTGACAACCTTGGCTACACGGCAGCGCAACTGAGTGCGGCCGATTTGATACGCGCCATTCCGGCTTTGAGCGCCTTCAACCTCGACGTTGAACAAGTGGCTCAGCTCGACAGCAAAGACATGAGCTTTAGCGTGTGGCGCGCCTTGGCATTGCGCTGCGCTCACCACTTGGGGCGCGCTGAAGTGGCGGGCATCGTGATCACGCACGGCACCGACACGCTGGAAGAAACCGCCTACTTTTTGCACCGCGTGTTGCACGCCAACAAGCCGGTGGTGTTGACCGCCGCCATGCGCCCGGCCACGTCCACACAGGCCGACGGCCCGCAGAACATGCTGGACTCGGTGGCGGTGGCGCTGACGCCCGGCGCACACGGTGTGATGGTCGCGATGGCGGGCGCGGTGCACGGTGCACAGGAGGTGCGCAAGGTGCACACCTACCAACTCGACGCCCTGACCTCAGGCGACAGCGGCGCGCTGGCGCGGGTGGAAGAGGGGGTTGTTCGACAACTGCGCGCATGGCCTGAAAGCGCTGCAATTTGCGATGCGGCGAAGCTGGCCGATGTGCTGCCCGCAGAAGAAGCCGCGTGGCCGCAAGTGCACATCGTCAGCAGCCATGCTGGAGCCACCGCGCTGCCCATTCAAGCGCTGGTGTCGGCAGGCCTGCACGGCTTGGTGGTGTCGGCCACCGGCAACGGCACCTTGCATCACGCGGTAGAAGCGGCGCTGATTCAAGCGCAATCTGCGGGTGTGAAAGTGCTGCGCGCCACGCGTTGCAACGACGGCCGCATCGTCGGTGGGGGCGATTCTGGCTTGCGGTCGGCGGGCGCACTCAACGCCGTCAAAGCGCGTATTGAATTGATGTTGCAGGCGCTTTGACAGCGCGTGTCTTCGTCAAATTTTCAAAGCTACTGCCTTGCGCTTTCCGTCCTTACTCAAGCGCCTTACCCAAGCCACCACACCCAAGCCCGCCAGCATCAGTGCGTAGGTCTGGGGTTCGGGAATCGGCGCTGTAATGGGCGATACATAGCCGGTGATGTCGGCGGTGTACGCATGCAACACGCCGGGAAGCAATTTGAAATCAGCGGTCAGTGTGCCGGTGCAACCCAACACCGAGCCAATCGGGCATTGAATGGACGTGGCAAATGGGTCGCTGTCCGTCATCCGGTAGTACACGTCGAACTGAATGCCACTGCCGTTTTGCGTCACGCTGTAGTCGTTGTCGGTGCCCGCCAGCACCAAGTATTTGCCGTTGTTCAACTTCGGCCCCACTGCCAAGCCTTCCCACTTTTCGGGCGACTTGTTGCCCAGCGCGGCCAGCGTGTCGGCGTCAAGGTCGATCACTTTCGCGCCCTTGCTCACCGCCACCACGCCCGCGGGCAAGGTGGTGGTGCCAAGGGTGATGGTGGTCACATCAGTCGCACCGGCCAGGTCAATTTGATAAACCGCTTTGTCAGCCGTGTCCAGCGTGGCACCCACGCCGATGCCGCGGTTGTTGCGCTCCAGCACCATGAACTTGTCGTTGCCCAAAGCCACCAGTGCTGAGATGCCGCGGCCTTGCGCGGCGCTGTCCATCCTGTAAGCAAACTGAGCCATTGCGCTGCCGGTGGTGATGTCGAATTTGACGATGCGATTGAACGCGCCCCCGCCGCCGCCTTCGTTCAACATCGCGCTTTGCAGCATCGCAAATGCATAGCGCCCGTCGGGGCTGATAGCCAGGCCTTCGAAGCCGCGGTTGGTGCGTTTGCCCAGCGTGTTGCCGGTGTCGTCAGCAAAGTTGGCGGTGCCGCCTGCGCTGCGCGGAATCAAGTTGGCCGGTGTGTTTAAGGCCCGGACCATGTTGCCGCTGCGGTCGAATTCATACAGCGACGGGCCGTATTCGTCCGATACCAAGAACGTGCCGGTCTTTGGGTTGATGACCACGCCTTCGGGGTCGAATGACTTGCCCAGCACGTTGGTGGGGCTGGGTGCTTGGCCGGTCATGGTCGCGCCGTTGCTGCTGAACTTCACTGTCTCGACAATCGCGAAGTTGCTGATGGCACCGGTGTTCGCATTCACGTCCAAAGTGAAGCGCTGCATGCGGGTGTCGTAAGGCAAGGTGCCGCCACCCGGGCCGCGGTCAGACAGGCCCCACCAACTGTTGGATCCGCCGTCGTAATAGATGTCGGAAAAGAAGCCGACGCGCCGGTCAAAGTTGCTGCCCACTGATTTGTCGAGCAGAGCACCGTCGATCGCAAAGCCGTTGACGAAGGCGGCGTTGGAAATGTTTTGAGCCAAGGCGCTGAAGCTCGTCAAAGTCGCGAGGCCGGCGGTCACGCCGATGGCGAATGCGGACAAGGTTTTTCGGGTCTGCATGGCGAAGGCTTTCAATGTCTGTGGGAGTAAGAGAAAGTGTATGAATGCC
>JANPNT010000668.1:0-3128 GCA_031427655.1 Burkholderiales bacterium | reverse complement strand
CCCCAGATCGCGGCAGATCGCGAAGATGGTGTTGCGGGTGATGCCGTTCAGTGCGCCGGCCGAGAGATCGGGCGTGTAGACCTTGCCGCCCTTGACGACGAAGATGTTCTCGCCCGCACCTTCGCTGACGAAGCCGGAAGGGTCGAGCAGCAGCGCCTCGTCGTAGCCTTCATCGGTGACTTCCATGTTGGCGAGAATGGAGTTGGTGTAGTTGCTCACCGCCTTGGCCTGCGTCATCGTGATGTTGACGTGGTGGCGGGTGTAGCTGCTGGTCTTCACGCGGATGCCGCGTTTGAGCCCTTCCTCGCCCAGGTAGGCGCCCCAGGGCCAGGCCGCCACCATCAGATGGATGGTATTGCCCCTGGGGCTGACGCCCAGCTTCTCGGAGCCGATCCAGGTCAGCGGCCGCAAATAGCAGCTTTCCAGCTTGTTGGCGCGCACCACGTCGCACTGCGCCTGCATCACCTGCTCGTGCGTGAAGGGCAGTTTCATGCGCAGGATCTTGGCGCTGTTGAAGAGCCGCTCGGTGTGTTCGCGCAGGCGGAAGATCGCCGTGCCCTTCGCGGTGTTGTAGGCGCGCACCCCTTCGAAAGCGCCGCAGCCATAGTGCAGCGTATGGGTCAGCACGTGAATCTTGGCGTCGCGCCACTCGACGAGTTCGCCGTCCATCCAGATCTTGCCGTCACGGTCTGCCATCGACATGGAATTTCCTTCGCGGGGGTGTAGCCCTCGATTTTAGGCACCCTGGGGAGCACGCACCAGGCGGGCCTGGATGATGAGACCGGCTTGCAGTTCAACCTGCACCGCGTCACCCCCGCCGTCTGTCCAGACAAAGGTCTCGGGATCATCGCTGGTCTTCACGCCCAGGCTCTTCGTCAGCGTGATCACCTGCATCAGCCGCTGGCCGGGTTGCAGCTTGGCATGAAGCATCACGGCGCTGTCGATGCTGCCCAGCGGCCGCCCGGCGGCGTTTCGCATCACCCGCAGCGCGCGGCTGAACTGCAGCAGCAGCCAGAACACGACCACAGAGGCGGCCAGCGCCACGCCAGGCCAGCCATAGCCGGCGTAGCCGGCGATCACGGCGAGAAGGGCCAGGCCCCAACCCAGCATCGGGCTCAACGGCCCACCCCTGGTGTGTAATACGGCAAAGGGACCCCCAACGCTGCCAGGGCCGACAGAATAGCGCAGAGGCAGCTGCGCTCGGCCCGGTCAACCATGCCCGAACATCCTCTCATCGTCCGCCTGCGCAACTACGTGGGCGATGTCGTGCTCAGCCTGCCGGCGCTGCAACTGCTGCAGTCGCACGGCCATGCGCTGCATTTGATCGGCAAACCCTGGGTCGGCCAGCTGCTGGCCGCCTATGGCTGGCCGGTGACGCCGCGGCCGAGCGGGTTCGGGCATCGTGTGCGGCACCTGCGCGGGCTGCGCCGGCAGGCCAGGCGCTTGGACCCGGGCTTCGACCGGCGCGAGAACATGCTGGTGTTTCCCAACGCCTTTTCCGGCGCGCTGGAGCCCCGCCTGGCCGGCCTGCACGCCGTGGGCAACGCCACCGAAGGACGAAGCTGGCTGCTGGCACGCGCCGAGCCGCCGCTGTGGGGCCATGCGCTGGAGCTGATCGATACTGGCCGCGAGTGAACTGAGACGCTGGCTGGCCGACATCAACTCAAGACGGCTGTTGGCATCCTTGAGATCTTGGCCGTATCGTTCTAACTGTTCTGAGAGTGTCTGCAATCGTTCACTCAAAACGGTTTCGATCAGCAAAGGTGCTCGAACACGTCCATTGGTTTTTTCTTGACCGGCCTGCCAGCCTGCTAAGTCTGCTGTGAGGTCGTCCAGTGATTCCATGCAGCGATACGTATCTTGCGTCAGTTGCCTGAGTCCGAGGGCAACCAGAATTCCCTTTTCAGTTCTCGGATTGTAGAGTTTGCGGAGTGTGTAATCGATTTGCGAGTTGCTGATTTGCAATCCCAAGTGCTCTCCTGCGACTGCTTCGATGGTATGGCATTCGTCGAAGATGACGGAATCGTACTTGGGCAAGATTCCACCACCCTGCGCGCGCAGCGCCAGATCGCTAAAAAAGAGAGCGTGGTTGACGATTAGGATTTGCGAGTTTTGGACTCGACGTCTGGCTGCGTAGTAGAAACAAGAGTCATGGTGCTTGCATTTGCGACCCATGCAATTACCCGAATCGCTGGCAACCTCGTCCCAGACGTTGCCAGGTGGTCGAAATGCGAGACTGCTCAGTGAACCATCGTTGGTCGTACGCGACCAGTCTTTAAGCGTGTTTAGATGTTCGTGATCTTGCTCGTTACTCCAAAGGCTGACAGATCGGCTATCCGCGAGCTCCAGACGTCGCTTGGACATATAGTTGCCACGACCTTTCACCAGAACGCTGGTAAACTCACGCGGAATGACTGCCTTGAGGAGTGGCAAGTCTTTGAAGATGAGCTGCTCTTGAAGGCTAATCGTGTGCGTGCTGACAATGATTCGCTTGACGGTATCTTCGGCTTCTTCTTCCTCGCCGCGAGGTTTTTGTTTGTTTTTGATCGGCTCGGCAGGTTTATCTTTGGCTGCCATGGCATTTTCAGCAGAGGTTGCGTGTAGGATGGCTGGAACCAGATAACCAAAGCTTTTGCCGACGCCCGTGCCGGCTTCTACGATTAAATGATTGCGGTTGCGCAACGCATCTCCGACCGCTTCGGCCATGGCGATCTGTTCATTGCGATGTTCATAGTTCCCGATGCGGCGCGAAATACTACCTGCCGGGCCTAAGATCGCGTTAATATCCAACTCGCCCATCAACTCAGTTTCCTTAAAAAAACGCGGGATAGGCTTCCAACCTGTCATCGCAATGGCCCACTAAGGCGATCGGCAGTTTGCAATGTACCGTGACACTTATTACTTGAGCCTGAGGCGCTAGCCGATTTCTTGCGGCGTGGATCGGCTAGCGCCCTCATCATTACCCACATCTTAGTGACTTTGCTCCCCTCGCCCCGCTTCGGGGAGAGGGGCTGGGGGTGGCCTGATGAAAATCTCAGAGTTTAGGTAGTTGGGGTAAGAATTGGAGTTGAAAACTGCTACGCAACTTCGTACTTGGTTAGTTATCAGACAAAGCCAAGCGAAGGAGC
>JANPNT010000667.1:0-5437 GCA_031427655.1 Burkholderiales bacterium | reverse complement strand
GCTGGGCACAGCATCGTCTACATGGCGACCCTGCTGCTGACCCTTACACACCGCAGCATGCAAGGTTTCTGTGGCCCTGACGTACCCCAACAGATCTAATGGCAAAGCCGCTGAGGCCTGCGGAGACATCAGTTGCACCACGTCTCCAGGCGCGTCAACACCCACCTGTTCGGGCGCAGACGGGGTGAAGACAGGGGCAACGGCGGGCGGCATGACAAGGTTCAATAACTGTATATTTATACAGTATCTTGGCACAAGTCAGCCGAATTCAAAAGCCCGTGAAAGAAGCTGATTTCACGCCCAGCAGCGCATGCCTGGAAAATGCGGAGGTGAAAAAACCTGCCCCCCACTCCACTTGCCCCTGTGGAGGCACGTCAAGCAGCACCCTCCCCCTGAGCGCCTGCTGCGGCCGCTACCACGCGGGCACGAGGCACCTGAAGGCACCTACCGCCGAGGCCCTCATGCGCTCGCGTTACAGCGCCTACGTGTTGGGCTTGACCGACTACCTGCTGGCCACGTGGCACCCCAGCACGCGTCCGGCTTCAATGCAGGCCAACCCGCCCGGCTTGACATGGTTGGGCCTGCAAGTGCGCAGCCATAAGGTGCAGGACGCCAGGCACGCCACAGTCGAATTCGTGGCGCGCAGCAAACAGGGTGGACGCGCCCAGCGCATGCAAGAAAAAAGCCGCTTCGTGTATGACGTCACACACGAAGGCGGCTTTTGGTTTTATGTGGACGGGGATGTCCAGGCTTAGCTCAATTCACGCGAATTCCTGACGCACCGTCGGCGTCATCAGCGAGCGAATGATGAGCACCAGCGCGCCGCAGGTGGCCAGCGTCATCAGCACTGCCATCACGCGCGCAGCGGTGACGAAGCCGCCAAACACGCCCAGCAAACGCTGCGGCACCGGTGCGCTGGTCAAGGTGCTGTCCACCACCGACTGAACCACTTCTTGCTGCAACCACAGGCCCAGCAAGTTGGCCACGATGGCCACCACCAACATCCCAATGAAAACGCGGCGCGCCCAGTCCAGGCGCATCAACAAACCAATGGCAGACGCCGTGGTGGCCAGCGACATCACCAGCCCCACGCCCACCACCCAAGGCAAATAGCCCACCAAAAACCCCGTGACCAGCGGCAGCGGCTGCACTACGCCAGCCACCGTCAAACCTGGCATCAAACTGGCCGTGGTGGCGTTTTGCACCAAGGCCGAAGCCGCCGCAATCAAACCCAGCGCAATGAACGCCCACGCCGTGACGGTGACGAACAAAGACCGTGCTCCGACATTGATGGTGTGAGTCATGAGGGCTCCCGATTTGACTGACGACTGAACTGAACTACACAACGCTTGATAACTACTTATCAGCACCGTTGCTGCAATTTTGCACAGCACTTCATGACAATTCATACCCCCCAAATGCAAGTTCCCCACACATCCCCCGCACCTTGGGGATGTTTGTGTGAATTACGCACCACAAGCTGAAAGTGAATGTGTGAAATGTGGAGGATCAACCCGGCGCGGTCCTGTCTCTGGTGTGGCTGCCGATGTGGCTGCATGAAGCGGCACGCTGCTCGACAATCCAGGCTCATCACTTGAGGCCTGTTTGGCCTGTCCCCACTCCCCATGAACAAAGGCATCCTCAGCGCCGCCCTGGCTTACGTCATTTGGGGCTTGTTCCCGCTGTATTTCAAATTGCTGTCTGACATTGCGCCGCTGGAGGTGTTGGTACACCGGGTGCTGTGTTCGCTGCTGTTTTTGCTGGCGGTGTTGGCGGTGCGGCGGCAGTGGGACTGGCTCAAGCAGGCGCGCAGCCAGCCGCGTTTGCTGGGTGTCAGCGCCATCAGCGCCTCGCTGCTGTCCGTCAACTGGCTGACCTACATCTGGTCGGTGACGAACGGCCATGTGATTGAAGCCAGCCTGGGCTACTTCATCACGCCGCTGGTGAATGTGCTGTTGGGCTACAGCGTGCTGCATGAGCGACCGCGCAAGGCGCAATGGGCCGCGTTGGCGCTGGCGACTCTGGGCGTGCTGTGGCTGGCGCTGCAAGGCGGGCGCTTTCCTTGGATTGCGCTGGTGCTGGCGTGCACTTTTGGTGGCTACGGGCTGATGCGAAAAATCGCCCCGCTGGGCCCGCTGGAAGGCTTGACCTTGGAAACAATGCTGCTCACGCCCTTGGCGTTGGGGCTGGGCGCATGGGGCTTGTGGAAAGGCTTGGGCGGCTTTCCGGCGCCCAGCACACTGACCAACGCCCTGCTGATCGGCATTGGCCCCGTTACCGCCATTCCACTGCTGTTGTTTGCGGCAGGCGCGCGACGCATCAGCATGAGCACGCTGGGCCTGCTTCAGTACCTGGGCCCCAGCATTCAGTTTGTGCTGGGACTGTGGCTGTTCAAAGAGCCGTTTTCAAGCAGCCGCGCCGTCGGCTTTGGCTTGATTTGGACAGCGCTGGTGATTTACACCTTCGAAGCGTGGCGGTTCAACAGGGGCAGTCCAGCTCAGGCCAGCGCCGGTTCAGCAGCTGCCGGTGCCGTTACCAGCGGTGCGCGGATCAAGTGATCGAAGGCCGACAGCGCGGCTTTTGATCCCTCGCCCGTGGCGATAATGATTTGCTTGAACGGCACGGTGGTCACATCACCTGCCGCGTAAACGCCGGGCAAGCTGGTGGCGCACTTCGCGTCAATGATGATCTCGCCGTATTTCGACAGCTCCAAGGTGCCCTTCAAAAACTCAGTGTTGGGCACCAAGCCAATTTGCACAAACACGCCCGCCAAGTCCACCGCGTGCTCGGTGCTGTCGGTGCGGTCTTTGAAGCGCAGGCCGTCCACGCGTTGACCGTCGCCAGTGATCTCGAGTGTTTGCGCGCTGGTGTGGATGGTGACGTTGGCCAGACTCTTCAATTTGTTCACCAACACCGCGTCGGCCTTCAACTGATCCGCATATTCAATCAGCGTGACGTGGCCCACGACACCGGCCAGGTCTATGGCGGCTTCAACACCCGAATTGCCGCCGCCAATGACCGCCACTTTTTTGCCTTTGAACAGCGGGCCGTCGCAATGCGGGCAGTACGCCACGCCCTTGGTGCGGTACTCGGCTTCACCCGGCACGTTGACGTTTTTCCAGCGCGCACCGGTGGCCAAAATCACGCTGCGGCTTTTCAGCACCGCGCCGTTGGTCAGGGTGATGGTGGCCAAGCCGCCGGGACGGTCTTCGCCTTGCAGTGAGGCCACGCGCTGGCCGTTCATGATGTCCACGTCGTAGGCGCGCACGTGCGCTTCCAGGGCCGACGCGAATTTGGGGCCTTCGGTTTCCATCACCGAGATGAAGTTTTCGATGCCCAAAGTGTCGAGTGTTTGACCGCCAAAACGTTCGGCCACCACGCCGGTGCGTATGCCTTTGCGAGCCGAGTAAATGGCCGCTGCCGCACCTGCAGGGCCACCGCCGATGATGAGCACGTCGAAGGGTTCCTTGATGCCGAATTTGGCGGCATCGCGGACCGCTTTTTCAGCGATCGTTCCGGTGTCGAGCTTGGCCAAAATCTCGCCCAGCTCCATGCGGCCCGAGCCGAAGAATTTGCCGTTCAAGTAGACGCTGGGCACGCCCATGATGTCGCGCTCGGCGACTTCTGCCTCAAATAAACCGCCGTCGATGGCCACCGCCTTGATGCGCGGATTCAGCACGGCCAGCAAATTGAAAGCTTGCACAACGTCGGGGCAGTTGTGGCAAGTCAGGGACATGTAGGTCTCGAACACCATGTCCTCACCATCAACAGAGGTCAGTGCTTTGATTTGTTCAATCACATCGGCCTCGACCTTGGGCGGATGACCACCGGCTTGCAGCAGCGCCAGCACCAGCGAGGTGAACTCATGGCCCATGGGGATGGCCGCAAATCGCACCCCCATGTCGGAGCCAACTCTGGAAATGTTGAACGACGGACGGCGCGCGTCGTTGCCGTCGAGTCGCAAAGTGATCTTGTCGCAAAGGGCCGCCACGTCTTCGAGCAAGGCTTTCATCTCGGCCGATGCAGGCCGATCGTCCAGCGACGCCACCAGCGCAATGGGCTGGGTGACGCGTTCAAGGTAGGCCCTGAGCTGGGTTTTGAGGTTGCTGTCCAACATGACGTTTTTCCTTTGACTGACTGATCAACGAGCTGAATTAAATCTTGCCAACAAGGTCAAGTGACGGGGTGAGCGTCGCCGCGCCTTCGTTCCACTTGGCCGGGCAAACTTGTCCTGGGTTCTTGGCCACGTACTGCGCGGCCTTCAACTTGCGCAGGGTCTCTTTCACGTCGCGCGCAATGGAGGGGTCGTGCACTTCGGCGGTTTTGATGATGCCGTCCGGGTTGATCACAAAAGTGCCGCGCAGTGCCATGCCGTCGGCTTCGATGTGCACGTCGAATGCGCGGGTCAGCGCATGCGTTGGATCACCGACCAGAGGGAACTTGGCTTTGCCCACAGCGGGTGACGTCTCATGCCACACCTTGTGCGCGAAGTGAGAATCGGTGGTGATGATGTAAACCTCGGTGCCCAACTTTTGGAACTCGGCGTAGTTCTCAGCTGCGTCTTCCACTTCTGTGGGGCAGTTGAAGGTGAAAGCGGCGGGCATGAAGATGAACGCCGACCACTTGCCTTTGATGCTTTGCTCGGTGACTTCAACGAACTTGCCATTGTGAAAAGCTTGAGCCTTGAACGGCTGAACTGCGGTGTTGATGATCGACATATTTATTTTCCTCGGGTGGTGGTTGAGATGGATTGAAGAGATTGAGACGGTTTAAAAATTTGCCAACAAATAATGTAGTGGCGGCAAGCTTCACACGGGATTGATTGAGGCCATCGCGTTCATTGCCAAAAGCTATCCGGATCAGCGCACTCAGGACTGGAGCACATTCAACCAACGCCCTTTAATTGAAGCTGTCAAAACAGCGCGCTGAAGGTTTTGTTGAGCTCGTAGGCGACTTGCAGGCGCAAGGCCCGTGGGGTGTTGCGCTAAAACAGCGAGCCTTGCGGGCCGGTCAGCACTTCAATGCGGCTGATGTCAAACACCGGAAAACCTTTGAGGATAGGGTTCTCTTGCGCCACATCGTTGTAGACCAAAGACACCGGCTTCGACGCGTTCAAACGGAAATCGGTGTTGACCCTGTGTGCAGCACCGCCAACCGCTTGAAATCGACCTTGCGTGCCGCTGCGGCGCGCATCAAGGCGTTGTGCGTGGCGTTGTCTTCTTGCCGCGTGGTGCAGTAGCGGCCTAGGCCGTCGGTCAGCAACTTCATCCAGGCGCTGGCGTGCTCGCCCTACTGTTTGCCGTGCCACCAAGTGTCGCCACCCAGGGTGTCGCACTGCACCACTAGGGGCGGTTGATGCGCGGATGCCCTTTTCTACTTCGCGCGGTCGGGACGGGTCTTGTCGTTGTCGGCCAGCGTGGCCCCATTCGTCCGGGCC
>JANPNT010000666.1:0-5503 GCA_031427655.1 Burkholderiales bacterium | reverse complement strand
GAACACTGGACACCGTGACCGCGTCAATGGCCAAAAGTTGGGCGTCTGACATGCAGTGCAAAGTGGTGGACGAGTGCCTGCAACTGTTTGGCGGCTACGGCTACATGAACGAGTATTTGATTGGCCGCATGTACGTGGATGCGCGCATACAGCGGATCTACGGCGGCACCAACGAGATCATGAAAGAGGTGATTTCGCGGGCGTTGTGAGACGGGTGTTTGCTCCTTCCCCTTCAAGGGGGAAGGAGTAAAACTCAGCGCGCTTGAAGTATTCGAGGCCCGCGTTTTGGACAGTCAAGAGCGTGAGTGGAGGTTTGGACACCGCGCGGACAACTTCGAGCTCATGACCTCTGCGCAAATGCTCCGCACCAATGGGTATTCAGAGTCTTTGCTTTGGTGACGTTCATTTGACCCAACAAATGAACGTTACTCGCCTGCCCGGCCCCCGAGACTACAAACGAACGGGCGCGGTCTCCGCAGGAGGAACAGACGCAGACGCGGAAGCAGAGCCCACCCGATCACGAACCAAATACGACCAAACCACCGGCACCACAATCAACGTCAGCAAAGTAGAAGTCAAAACCCCACCAATGATCGCCCGCCCCATCGGCGCCTGAAACTCCCCACCCTCGTCCAGCGCCAACGCCAGCGGCAACATGCCAAACACCATCGCCGATGTGGTCATGATGATTGGCCGCATTCGCACCTGCCCCGCCTGCAACAAGGCGTCCGCCACCGACGCCCCCGACTTGCGCGCCTGATTGGCAAAGTCGACCAACAAAATCGCATTCTTGGTCACCAAGCCCATCAACATGATGAGCCCGATCATCGAAAAAATGTTCATCGTGGATTGGGTCACCAGCAGCGCCAAAGTCACGCCGATCAAAGCCAACGGCAACGACGCCATGATGGCCAGCGGCTGAATGAAGCTGCCAAATTGGCTGGCCAGCACGATATAAATGAAGATCACGCTCAGGCCCAAGGCGGCAATCATGGGTTTGAAAATGCTGTCAATTTCTTCACCCGCACCGCGGATGTCAAAGCTGTAGCCGCTGGGCAGCACGTAAGCCTTGGTGACCTTGTCCACCTCTGCGCTCACTTCGCCCACCGAGCGGTCTTTCACACCCGCATAAATAGCTTGGCGGCGCTGCAAGTTTTGGCGCTTGATGACCTCGGGGTTGTCCACCGCCACGATGTCGGCCACGCGCGACAAAGCCACCGCCGTGCCATCTTTGCTGTACGCCACCGGCAGGTCGGCAAGCTGCCCGATGTTCTCGCGCAGTTCGCGCGGCAAGCGCAGTTGCACTTCCACTTGTTGGCCGTCCGGCGTGGTCCAGTAGGTGGCCGCATCGCCGTTCACATAGGCTCGCAAGGCAGCAGCCACTTGCGGCGCGTTCAAGCCCATTTCACGCACGGCGTCGGGCTTCAAACGCACGGCGTAGGCAGGCAAACCGGGCTTCACCGAAGTTTCTAAATCGGTGATGCCTTTGATGGCCGCAATGCGCTTGGACAAGTCTTGCGTAATCTGGTCCAGCACCGCCGGGTCAGGCCCCAACACGGCCAAGTAGATGGGCCTGTTCCAGCCCAAGGCGATCTCGATGCCGGGCACCTTGGCCAAGCGCAATCGGAGGTCGTCTTGCACTTCGAATTGGTTGCGGCTGCGGTTTTTGCGGTTCTTCAACGTGACGTTGATGTTGCCTTTACCGTTGCTGCCAAACGAGGTGGTGATCATCTTCACCTCGGGCACTTCGCGCACGATGGCCTCGACCTGGCGCATCTTGTCATCGGCGCGTTGCAGGCTGGTGCCCACCGGCATGGTCACCGCCACTTGGGTGAAGCCTTGGTCGGTTTGCGGCACGCCTTCAAAGCCGATGAAACTTGCAATACCGAACGACGCCACCAGCGACGCGATGGCCGCCCACAACACCACACCGCGCGGCGTGATGGTGGCCACATGCGGCCTCAGCGGTGTCAGGCTGCGCTGCTTCCAGGCTCTCCACGGGTTCACCGCAGGCAGCCAAATGCGCCAGCGTCGGCTTGAAAAAACCCAGGCAATCGTGCGCGCATAGGCGTGGTGCAAAGCCTCCATGGCGCTGTCCACGCCGCGCAGCAAAACGCCGATGACCGGCCACTGGCGCGGGTCACCGCCGGGCGGGTCACGCCAGATGCTCGACAACATGGGGTCGAGCGTGAAGCTAACAAACAAGCTCACCAGCACCGCCACGGTGACGGTGATGCCGAAGGGATAAAAGAACTTGCCCACCATGCCCTGCATGAAAGCCACCGGCACAAACACGGCGCAAATGGCGAAGGTGGTGGCCATCACCGCGAGTCCGATTTCCGAGGTGCCTTCATGCGCCGCGGTGACGTGGTCTTTGCCCATGCCCAGATGGCGAACGATGTTCTCGCGCACCACGATGGCGTCGTCGATCAGCAAACCGATGCACAGACTCAGCGCCATCATGGTCATGAAGTTGAGCGTGAAGCCCAGGGCATTCACTGCGATGAAAGACGCGATCACCGAGATGGGCAAAGTCAACCCAGTAATGACGGTACTGCGCCATGAATGCAAGAATAAAAACACAATCACCACCGTCAGTGCTGCACCTTCAATCAGTGTGCGCTTCACGCCGTCGAGCGAGGCTTTGACGGAGTCGCTGGTGGCATTGGTGAGCTTCAACTCCACACCGGCGGGCAAACTTTTGCTCAGTTCTTCGCCTGCCTTCTTCAAGGCTTCGCCGGTTTGCACGACGTTGGCGTCTTGCATTTTGAAAACATCAAATCCAATGGCACTCACGCCGTCCACGCGCGACATGGTCGTGGGCTCTTGCTCGCGTTCGGTGATGGTGCCCAGGTCGGCCAGTGTCAGCACCACGGCACCGCGCCGTGCCACCACCACATTGGCAAATTGCTTGGGGTCGCGCACGCGGCCTTCAACGCGCACGGTGGCGTCTTGTTTGGCGTTACTGAGTAAACCCACCGGCAAATCGGCATTGGCTTCGCGCAGCGCAGTGGCAATTTCGCTGGGGGTGACGGCGTAGCTGCGCAGGCGCTGCGGGTCCAGGTCAACCCGAATTTGGCGGGTGGACATGCCGTTCACATCAACCCGCGCCACGCCTTCCACGCGCTCCAAACGGCGGCGCACGGTTTGGTCGGCGAGCAGCGACAACTCTCTGGTGCTGCGTGCGTTTTTTTCATCCGTGGACATCAACGCAAACGACACCACGGGCTGCGACAACTCGTTGTCGAAGCGGTTCACGCGCGGCGCTTTCACGTCTTTCGGAAAGCTTGGTGCCAGCACCGCCACCTTGTCGCGCACCTCTTGAATGGCGCGCGTCATGTCGGCGTCCAACTTGAATTCAACAACGGTTTCGCTGTAGCCCTCGAAACTGTTGGAGCGGATCATCTTCACGCCCGCAATGCCGTTCAGCGCCGACTCGATCGGCCGTGTCACTTCGTTCTCCACCGCTTCAGGCGACGCACCCGGATAGGCCAGGCTGACAAAGGCCATGGGCGGCGACACGTCGGGCATTTGCTCGACGCCCAACTTGGCGTAGCTGAACACGCCCAGCACGCACAGCGCCACCATCACCATCGCGGCGAAGACGGGGTTGTTGATGGAGACTTTGGTGATCCACATGAAAGCGGTTCCTGGGGGTGGATCAGCGGGGAGAGGAAGCAGAGACGGAAGCGGAAGGAGCCGACTTCACCGCCACCACAGACGCGACCCTGCCTTCGCGCAAGTTGTCAAAACGCGCCGCCAGCAACTGCGCCTGTGCCGTCAAACCTTGCACGACCTCTACCCTGCCTGTGGCCGCATCACGGCGACCTGTGGTCACGGTTTTGCGAAGCAAGGCTTGCTTGTCGGCAGCACCTTCAATGACCCACACATAGTCTTGCCCCGAGGTTTGCGACAGCGCAGTCACGGGAATGGTCAAACGCTGCGCCGAATCGTCCAGTTGCACCACCGCGCTGGCGTATTGGCCCGCACGAAACACCTCGCCCGGGTTGCTCAACGCCACCACCACCCGAATGCCGCGCGTGCCTGCTTCGGCCATGGGCGCAATGCGGTCGAGGCGACCGGTGACGGCTGTGGCTTGCCCTTCCACTTTCACTTGCACCGCTTGCCCCGGCTTGAGTGCCGAGACCTGGTGCGTGCCTACGCTGCCCACCAATTCCAAGGTCGACAAGTCCACGACCGTGACGATCTCTTGCTCGGCAGCCACCTTCTCGCCCGGCAGCGCGCTGCGCTTGCCGACAATGCCGCTGAGGGGCGCGGTGAGTGCCGCTTCGCGCATGCCCAGCTTGGAGGTTGAAAGCTGCGCCTGCGTTGATTTGAGCTGCGCGCGCGCCGCTTCCAAAGTGGCCTTAGAGGCTTCCAGCGCGGTGCCCGAAATGAACTGCTGGCGCGCTAAATTCTCATTCGCTGCAAACGCCCGCTCGGCCTCGGTCAAGCGCGCCTGCGCAGACTCCACTCCCGCCGAGCGCTCGTTCATGCGGCTTTGCAGGTCAGACAAATCAATGCTGCCCAACGACTGACCTGCCTTCACGCGGCTGCCCTCCGACACCGTCAAGCTCAGCAGCGTGCCCGCCGCTTTGGCCCGCACCACGGCCATGCGCGGTGCCATCAAGGGGCCTGAAAATTCGAAGCGCTCGGGCATCGAAGTCAGCACCGGACGGGTGACTTCACCGGGTGTGAATTCCAGCGCCGCCTCGGGTGGCTTGGGCTTGTTTGAATCCGCCATCTTGGCGCGAACGGCCCACGTTGCTGCTGCCCCCATCAACGCCAACGCCACCACTCCCATCACGACACCTGCGACCCACCACAGCTTGCGCATGGGCATCCTTTCAGCCAAAGTTTGAACTCGAGGCGCAGTGTAGGTTCGGCGCGTAACGCTCGCAGGCCGAATCCGACAGGCTGCGGATTGCGGGGGTGAACTGCGGTCTGCGGTCAGTCAACCGCGCCGGGAAGACAAACGGTTCGAGTCAGGCGCGTGCCATGAACGGCGGCCGCACCGCCACGTCACCGCACTGCGCGCGGTGGCGCAGCGCATGGTCCATCAGCACCAGCGCGAGCAGCGCCTCGGCAATCGGCGTGGCGCGTATGCCCACGCAGGGGTCGTGGCGGCCGAAAGTCTCCACGACCGAAGGCTGGCCTTGCATGTCGATGGAATCGCGCGGTGTGCGGATCGAGCTGGTGGGCTTGATGGCAATCGCCACCGTGATGTCTTGGCCAGTAGAAATACCGCCCAACACGCCGCCCGCGTTGTTGGCCACAAAGCCTTGCGGTGACATCGAGTCGCCGTGTGTGCTGCCGCGATGGGCCACGCTGTCGAAGCCAGCGCCGATCTCCACACCCTTCACCGCGTTGAGACCCATCATGGCGTAGGCGATGTCGGCATCGAGCTTGTCGAACAGTGGCTCACCCAAGCCCACCGGCACGCCGTGCGCCGACACTTGGATGCGCGCGCCGCAGGAGTCACCGGCTTTGCGCAGCATGTCCA
>JANPNT010000665.1:0-6978 GCA_031427655.1 Burkholderiales bacterium | reverse complement strand
CACCCTGGCGGTGGCGATGAACCGCATCGGCGGCAAGTCCAACACCGGCGAGGGCGGTGAAGACCCGGCCCGTTATCGCAACGAACTCAAAGGCATCCCGATCGCGCAAGGCACCAAGTTCAGCGAGATCATCGGGGCCGGTGACATTCAAGTCGACTTCGCTTTGAACGAAGGTGATTCACTGCGCAGCAAGATCAAGCAAGTGGCGTCGGGCCGCTTCGGTGTGACCACCGAATACCTGGTGTCGGCCGACCAAATTCAAATCAAGATGGCGCAAGGTGCCAAGCCGGGCGAGGGCGGTCAGTTGCCCGGCGGCAAGGTCAGCGACTACATCGGCAAGCTGCGCTATTCGGTGCCGGGCGTGGGTTTGATTTCTCCGCCGCCGCACCACGACATTTACTCGATTGAAGACCTGGCGCAGCTCATTCACGATTTGAAAAACGCCAATCAACGCGCCAGCATCAGCGTCAAGTTGGTGAGTGAAGTGGGCGTGGGCACGGTGGCCACCGGTGTGGTCAAGGCCAAGGCCGACCATGTGGTGATTGCGGGCCACGACGGCGGCACGGGCGCGTCGCCTTGGTCGTCTATCAAACACGCGGGCACGCCGTGGGAAATGGGCTTGGCCGAGACGCAGCAAACCTTGGTGCTGAACCGCCTGCGCGGTCGCGTGAGGGTGCAAGCCGACGGCCAAATGAAGACAGGCCGCGACGTGGTGATTGGTGCCTTGTTGGGTGCCGACGAATTCGGTTTTGCGACCGCGCCGCTGGTGGTGGAAGGCTGCATCATGATGCGCAAATGCCACCTCAACACCTGCCCGGTGGGCGTGGCCACACAAGACCCGCTGCTGCGCAAAAAATTCCAGGGCCGCCCTGAGCATGTGGTGAATTTCTTCTTCTTCATTGCCGAAGAAGCGCGCCAAATCATGGCGCAAATGGGCATCCGCAAGTTCGACGATTTGATCGGCCGTGCTGACCTGCTCGACACCCGCAAAGGCGTGGCGCACTGGAAGGCCAAGGGCCTGGATTTCACGCGGATTTTTTACCAACCGTCCGTGCCTGCCGATGTGGCCAAGCGCCAAGTCAGCGGCCAGGACCACGGCCTGGAACGCGCACTGGATGTGAAGCTGATCCAGAAGTGCCTGCCTGCCTTGGAGCGCGGCGAAAAAGTGCAGCTCATCGAAGAAGTTCGCAACGTCAACCGCACCGTGGGTGCGATGTTGTCGGGCGAGTTGGTGCGCCGTCACCCCGAAGGCTTGCCAGACCAAACCATCTTTATGCAAATGGAGGGCACGGGTGGCCAAAGCTTTGGCGCTTTCTTGGCCAAAGGCATCACCATGTATTTGATTGGCGACGCCAACGACTACACCGGCAAAGGCATGAGCGGCGGGCGCATTGCCATCCGGCCGAGCATGGAGTTCCGCGGCGACGCGACCAAAAACATCATCGTCGGCAACACCGTGCTTTACGGTGCCACCAGCGGTGAGGCCTTCTTCCGGGGCGTGGCGGGTGAGCGCTTTGCGGTGAGGTTGTCGGGTGCCACGGCGGTGGTGGAAGGCACGGGTGACCACGGCTGTGAGTACATGACCGGCGGCACGGTGGTCGTTCTGGGCCAAACCGGCCGCAACTTCGCGGCCGGCATGAGCGGCGGTGTGGCTTATGTGTACGACGAGGACGGCAGCTTTGTCGAGCGTTGCAACACCGCGATGGTGTCGCTCGACAAGGTGCTGTCGGTGGCCGAGCAAGAGTTGGGTGGCAACAAGGCGGTGTGGCACAACGGCGTGGCCGATGAAGTGGCGCTGAAAAAGCTGATTGAAGACCACCACAAATGGACCGGCTCGCTGCGCGCACGCGACATCTTGGACCACTGGGCACAGTCGCGCGCCAAGTTTGTCAAGGTCTTCCCGACCGAATACAAGCGCGCTTTAGGCGAGATGGCGGCGAAGACTGCTGCGGCGAAGACTGCTGCAAAGACTGCGACGCTTGAAGTTGTCGCAGCCAAGTAATTAATCAAAACTGAGCAAAAGCATCATGGGCAAAGTCACCGGTTTCATGGAATTCGAGCGCTTGGAAGAGGGGCTATGCGCCCGTGCCAGAGCGCGTCAAAAATTACAGTGAATTCGTCATCGGCTTGAAGCCGGAAGACGCGCAAACGCAAAGTGCGCGCTGCATGGACTGCGGCACACCGTTTTGCAACAGCGGCTGCCCGGTCAACAACATCATTCCCGACTTCAACAACTTGGTTTACGCCGGCGACTGGAAGAACGCTTTCCACGTGCTTGACTCGACCAACAACTTCCCTGAGTTCACCGGCCGCATTTGCCCGGCACCCTGTGAAGCGGCCTGCACGCTGACGGTGAACGATGATGCGGTGGGCATCAAAAGCATTGAGCATGCCATCATCGACCGCGCTTGGGCCGAATGCAGGGTCTTGCCTCGCACGTCCAACGCCAAAACCGGCAAAACCGTGGCCGTCATCGGCTCCGGCCCGGCTGGCATGGCGGCAGCCCAGCAGCTCGCGCGCGCTGGACACGACGTGACGGTGTTCGAGAAGAACGACCGCGTCGGCGGCTTGCTGCGTTACGGCATCCCTGACTTCAAAATGGCCAAGATTCACATCGACCGCCGCGTGGCGCAGCTCGAAGCCGAGGGCGTGAAATTTCGCTTGGGCGTGATGGTGGGTGCCGCCACCGACCCGCTGGGCAAGGGCAGCAAGGTCACCAATTGGGCGAAGGAAAACATCACGCCCGAAGCGTTGCAGGCGCAGTTTGACGCGGTGTTGTTGGCCGGTGGGGCAGAGCAGTCACGCGACCTGCCCGTGCCCGGCCGCGACCTCGAAGGTGTTCACTTTGCGATGGAGTTTTTGCCGTCGCAGAACAAGGTGAATGCCGGTGACAAAGTGAAGGGCCAGTTGCGCGCCGACGGCAAGCATGTGGTGGTCATTGGCGGCGGCGACACCGGCAGCGACTGTGTGGGCACCAGCAACCGCCACGGTGCCGTCAGCGTCACCCAATTCGAGTTGATGCCTCAGCCGCCCGAGCGCGAAAACACGCCGCTGGTGTGGCCTTACTAGCCGATCAAGCTGCGCACTTCCAGCAGCCACGAAGAAGGCTGCGACCGCGAATTCGCCATCGCCACCAAAGAGTTCATAGCTGGTGAAGGCAAAGACAAAAACAAGGTCAAGGCCTTGAAGTCAGTGCGCGTGGAATGGCAGGGCGGCAAGATGGTGGAGGTGGCGGGTTCCGAGCAAATCGTGCCTGCCGACTTGGTGCTGTTGGCGATGGGCTTCGTCAGCCCCGTGGGCAGCGTGCTGGACGCCTTTGGCATCACCAAAGACAACCGCGGCAACGCCACAGCCCATACCGATTTCATCGGCGGCTATGAAACCAATGTGGCCAAAGTATTTGCCGCTGGTGACGTGCGCCGCGGCCAGTCTCTGGTGGTCTGGGCCATCCGAGAAGGCCGCCAAGCCGCGTACGCGGTAGACAGCTTTTTGATGGGCGAGAGCAATTTGCCGCGTTGAGGCCCAGCTCTTGAGGACGCAGGTTTGAATTACTTCCGGCACCCTAAATTAATTCAAGTCGCAAAGGCGAAACCAGGACTCCCTCGTACAGAGCACCAACGCCTACTGTTAGACAGGAAGCTTGAGCTCAAGTTCTGATCCGGCGTTGAGGTCACGTTCGGATGAACACGTATGTTCTTCACAGCGCTGCGCTGCTGGCGTTGCGCGACGACGAGTCAGGCGCTGATCAAGTAGCAGAGCTGGTGGGTTTGGCACATGCACGCCAATGCGTTTGCCTCGCCAGCTTCGTCAGTTTGATGGATCTGATCTACCGAGTTTGGCGCGATGAAGGCGAAGCGCTCGCGCACTTGGCCTACGACCAATGACTGGCCCTGCCCATCACTTGGATTCGCGGGTCACCCGAACTGCTCAAAGCGGCGGCAGCCATCAAGGCAAAACATTTGCTGTCACTGGCCGACGCCTGGATTGCCGTCACGGCGGAGTTGAACCGCGCTACGTTGGTTCACAGAGACCCGGAATTTGCACCCCTCGCCGTTTACCAAGAACTGCTGTCGCTCAAAACACCCAAACCCAAGAAAGTAACAAAGCTGCGACGGTAGTCAGCTGCATCAGCGCTGCATCAGCGCGGCATCAGCGCTGCACGCGCTCTGCACAAGCGCTGCATCACAGCGCCTGGTTTGCTTGAACCTCGTGCCCGCGGGCATCCCCTATCATCCGACCGAGCTCGCGCATTAAACGGCGACAGCACCTTTGGCCCATGACCCCAGACACTCAACTCATCTCTGCTCCCCAGCCCGCCACCACTCCACCTTTGGTTCAGCTGCGCAACGTCACGTGCGGTTACGGCGACCGGGTCATTCTCAAAGACGTGAGCTTGAGTTTTCCGCGCGGAAGCGTGGTGGGCTTGATGGGCACCTCGGGCGGTGGCAAAACCACGGTATTGCGCTTGATTGGTCGGCAAATTGATCCGATGCAAGGGCAGGTGCTGTTCGACGGCGTTGACCTGGCCAGCCTCGACCGCGAAGCGCTTTACGCCGTGCGCCGTCGCATGGGTTTGCTGTTTCAGTTTGGCGCGCTGTTCACCGATTTGTCGGTGTTCGACAACGTGGCGTTTCCGCTGCGCGAGCACACGAATTTGAGTGAATCGATGATTCGTGATTTGGTGCTGATGAAGCTGAATGCGGTGGGCCTGCGTGGCGCTCGCGATTTGCTGCCGTCTCAGATGTCGGGCGGCATGGCGCGGCGTGTGGCGCTGGCGCGCGCCATTGCGCTGGACCCTGAACTCATCATGTACGACGAACCCTTTGCCGGGCTCGACCCGATTTCCATGGGCATGGCGTCGCGCCTAATTCGCGACTTGAACCATGCCTTGGGCGTGACCAGCGTGGTGGTGTCGCACGACGTGGAAGAAACTTTCGCCATTGCCGATCACATTGTGTTTGTCGCCAATGGCAGCGTGGTGGCGCAGGGCACGCCGCAAGACATCCGCGACAGCACCGACCCGCTGGTGAAGCAGTTTTTCAATGCGCTGCCCGACGGCCCGGTGCACTTTCATTACCCTGCTGTGTCCATGGCCGATGACTTCGGCCTGCGGGCTCCCTCATGAACTGGTTGAACCCTCGCGCCGTGGGTGCCGTCACACGTGAATGGCTCATCGATGTCGGCGACGCCACCCGCTTGTTCGGGCGGCTGTTGGCGGTGGCGGGCCCGACGCTGCGCCGCTTCGGCCTGATCAGCGAGCAAGTGTTTTTCTTGGGCAACAAGTCGCTTTCATTGATTGCGGTGTCGGGCCTGTTTGTGGGGTTTGTTTTGGCGCTTCAGGGCTACTACACCTTGCAGAGCTACGGTTCGGCTGAAGCTGTGGGTTTGTTGGTGGCGCTTTCGCTGGTGCGCGAACTGGGGCCGGTGGTCACGGCCTTGTTGTTTGCCGGGCGCGCGGGCACGTCGCTCACCGCTGAGATTGGTTTGATGAAAGCCGGTGAGCAATTGGCTGCCATGGAGATGATGGCGGTGGACCCGGTGCTGCGCGTGTTGTCGCCGCGTTTTTGGGCCGGCTTGATCGCTATGCCCTTGTTGGCCGCCGTGTTCAGCGCGGTTGGAATTTTCGGTGGCTGGTTGGTGTCGGTGCAGCTGATCGGCATCGACTCCGGAGCGTTCTGGTCGCAAATGCAAGGCGGCGTGGATGTGTGGACCGACGTGGGTAACGGCGTGGTTAAAAGCTTGGTGTTTGGTGTGGCGGTGACGTTCATTGCGCTGCGCCAAGGACATGCTTGTCAGCCGACGCCGGAAGGCGTGTCGGCGGCCACCACGCGCACGGTGGTGTTGGCATCGTTGTCGGTGTTGGCACTCGACTTTGTGCTGACCGCGATGATGTTTTCGATTTGAAGATTTACCGAATCAGTCCTTGAGGAAAAGAGGCCGCAAATGCAAAAGTCTCGTCATGACGTGTGGGTGGGTTTGTTCGTGCTGATCGGCGCTGGGGCAGTGCTTTTTTTGGCGCTGAAGGCCGGTAATTTATTGAGCTTGAACTTCGATGAAACTTACCCTGTGGTGGCCAAATTCGACAACATCGGCGGCTTGAAGGCGCGCGCAGCGGTCAAGAGCGCAGGCGTGGTGGTGGGGCGCGTGGAGTCGATCAGCTTCGACGACAAAACCTTCCAAGCCAAAGTGGCCCTGCAAATGCAAAAGAAGTTTGCTTTCCCCAAAGACAGCTCGGCCAAAATCCTGACCGCCGGTTTGTTGGGTGAGCAGTACATCGGGCTGGAGCCGGGCGCAGCCGAGAAAAATATGGCTTCGGGGGATGTGATCACTCAAACTCAGTCGGCGGTGGTTTTGGAAAATCTCATCAGTCAGTTTTTGTTCAACAAGGCCGCTGACGGCGCTGCACCAGCGGCCCCGGCTGCGGGTGCGGGTGCGGGTGCAAGTGCAGGGGTGAAAAAGTGAAGCTGAATCAACTTTCTATGATGAGAACCGCAGGACTCACGCTCGGCTTGGTGGGCGTTATGGTGGTCAGTGGCTGCTCGACCTTGGGCGCCAAAAGCGCGGGCCAAAAGCTGGACCCGTGGGAAAACTGGAACCGCAAAGTCTTCACGTTCAATGAGGATCTGGACGCGGCTGTGCTCAAACCTGTCGCTACCGTTTACAGCAAGTTTGTTCCGCAACTGGTGCGCCGAGGCGTGGACAACTTTTTTGGTAACGCCAGTTCGCGCAATTCCGCGAGCGCGCTCGCGCATATCGACGAAGCGGTCGAATTGGCGGGGCCGCTTTCTGACAAAAAGTACTCCTTCGATGCGCTGTCGGTGAAGGGACAGATATTGATCCGGCAAGGGAACCTCGCGGCGGCCGCGGACATCTTGAACCGCGCGCTCGCTCTGGCGCCCGAGCTAAAAGTGGAGAAGCTGTTTTACGCCTATCTGGATCGCGGCGACGTCTACAACCAACTCGCCAATAAGTGCGACC
>JANPNT010000664.1:0-15544 GCA_031427655.1 Burkholderiales bacterium | reverse complement strand
CCAGCGGCCAAATTGACGCTGCCAAATTGGCCGCGTTTGAGTTTGCGGGCGAGCTGTCGCTGGCCGGTGAACTGCGCCCGGTGCGCGGCGCACTGGCCATGGGCTTGGCCTTGAAACGGCGCGCCCAAGACGTTCAACACGCCCACTTGCCGACCCGCGCCTTGGTGCTGCCCGCAGCCAGCGCCCAAGAAGCAGCCTTGGTCACCGAGTTGGTGATTCATTCCGCCAAACACCTGCTCGACGTTGTCAGCGCCCTGCTTCCAGGAGACGCAGCTCAGAGTGAGCCTTTACAACGGGCAGTCGCTAAGCATGTAGAAAACCAGGCTCAACAGCCCGACCTGCGCGACGTGAAGGGCCAAACAGCAGCCAAACGTGCGCTAGAAGTAGCGGCCAGCGGCGGTCACAGTTTGTTGATGGTGGGCCCGCCGGGCACGGGCAAGTCGATGTTGGCGCAGCGCTTTGTCGGCGTGCTGCCGCGCCTGAACGAAATGCAAGCGCTGGAGTCGGCAGCGCTGCTCAGCCTGACCGGCGCGTTTCAAGTGTCGCAGTGGGGCCAGCGCATCGTGCGCTCACCACACCACACCGCCTCGCCGGTGGCGCTGGTGGGCGGTGGTTCGCCGCCCCGGCCCGGCGAAATCTCTCTGGCGCACGAGGGCGTGCTGTTTTTGGACGAATTGCCCGAGTACCCGCGCGCCGCGCTGGAGGCGCTGCGTGAGCCCATGGAAACCGGCCGTATCTTGATTTCACGCGCGGCCCGCCAAGCCGAGTTCCCGGCGCGCTTTCAATTGGTCGCCGCCATGAACCCTTGCCCTTGTGGCCACTTGGGCAGCCCGCTGCGCCACTGCCGCTGCTCGCCCGACGCGGTGGCGCGCTACCAAGGCCGCATCAGCGGGCCGCTGCTAGACCGCATCGACCTGCAAGTCGAAGTGCCCGCCGTGCCGCCCGAAACCTTGTCGGCCGCGCCTGCGGGTGAGCCCAGCGCGGTCGTGGCCCAACGCGTGGCCGCAGCGCAAGACATTCAATGGGCGCGGCAGAGCTGTTTGAACGCCGCCTTGTCGGGCGACGCCATCGATTTGCACTGCGCTCTGGAACCCGCCGCGTCCAAGTTCTTGCAAACCGCCGCCGCCCGCTTGGGCTGGTCAGCCCGCAGCTTTCACCGCGTGCTGCGCATGGCGCGCACCGTGGCCGATTTGGCCCAGTCCAAACAAGTGCAAGTCACGCACTTGGCGGAGGCGATTCAGTATCGGCGGGTGTTGGCGGGGCAGTGATGTTTCAACGCAATGCGCGCCCATCAAGCCTTCATGAACCCCAGATCCCGCGTGAAGTTGCGCAGGTTGGGGAACACCGTGTCGAGCTGGCTGTCGCTGGCGCCGAACCATTTGCCCAGGGTTGCGCCGATGGAGTCGACGGAGGTGACGGGGATGTAGGCGTTGCCGTTGGAGTCGGCGGCGTTTTGGATGAACTGGGGGAAGCGGCCGTAAATGTCGCCGCCGTTGACTGCGCCGCCCGAGACGAAGTGATGTGCGCCCCAACCGTGGTCGGTGCCGTCGCCGTTGCTGGTGAGGGTGCGGCCGAAATCTGAGGCGGTGAACAAGGTGACGGCGTTGCGCATGTCGCCGCCGCCCAACCCTGCCAGCGCGCTGTCGAAGTAGCCCAGCGCGTGGCTGATGCGGGCCAGCAAATCGGCTTGGTTGGGGTTTTGGCCGTCGTGGGTGTCGAAGCCGCCCATGGCCACAAAGAACACCTGACGCTTGGCACCCAATCCGGCGCGCGCGCCGATGATGCGTGCCACGGTTTGCAACTGCGATGCCAATCCGTTGTTGGCCATTTGGTTGTTTGATGGCTGCGTGTACTGCATCGGAGCCGTCACGGTGCTGGCAGCAAACGCGGTTTGAAAATTGGCTTGCGCTTCGACCGAGCGTTTGACGATGGCGAACACATGTTGGTTGCCTGCGGTGACGATGGTTTTGAGCGTGGCGGACGCCGTGCTGGAACCAAACAAGTTGCCGCTCAAGCCGCCAATTTGTGTGGCTCCGTTGCCGCCGACCTGGTACTGGAACACGGTGTCACCCGCCGAAAACACGGCGTTGCCCGAGACTGAAATGCTTGTGAACACGGTGTTGCTGTTGCCCGCCGCCATGAGGTCGCCCAAGCGGCCGCCCCAACCAATTTTTGCGCCCTCGGGGCCGAGCGCTTGCCAGGTCGATTGCTGGTCGTTGTGCGAGCCAATGGCTTTGGGGCGCGGCTTGACGTTGGCCACGTAATCGGCGCGCGTGAGCGGCACCACCAGCGGCCCGGCGTTGGCCAAAATGGCCACGCGGCTTTGCGAAAACAAGTTAGCCACCTCCGGCATGCTGGGGTGCAGCGCGAAGCTGAACGCAGCGTTGTCGGCCGAGTTGTTGGCGGTGGCTGTGAACTTCGGTGCAATGGTGCGCACGCCGCCCAAGCGGTCGGGCGAGGCGGCGGCCGCATTGGCCACCACAGCCGTGCCGGGCTTTTTCAAGGCGATGGATTCAGGGGCCACCGAGCGCAAGCGCGTGTATTCGTTGAACGACAAATCATCGGTGCGCAGCACCATGTGCGAGGCGTCGTTGCCGCCGTACAAGAACAAGCAGACGATGGCTTTGTAGTCACCAGTCGCTGAACCCGCGGCGGTCTGCGCAGATGAAGTTCCCAGCGTGGCCAAGTTCAAGGCGAAGGGCACAGCCGCGCTGCCGACCGAGGCAGACACCGCCGAGGCTTGGCGCAAAAAGCTTCTGCGGGTGGCGTCGGGGCGTGAGGTTTTGAGGGTGAGCATGGTGAGGTGTCCGGCGAAAAAAAGTTTTACTTTTGGATCAAGTAGTCAGGTGAGGACATCGCCAAATAAACAGCGAGGTAAACACGGTCGCGTTTGGCGTTGTCGATGGCGTTTTGGTTGCTTGCCACGGGCGGCGGCGGGGCCACGGCACTGGCGGCCGGTGCGGCTGCCGCAGGTGCGGGCACAAACAAGTAACAAGCCTTGCCCACACCCACCAGCGGGTCGTTGCCGAAGAAATCATTCGTGCACTGGCCCGTGCCGCTGAGTGTTTTCTCAACAAACGCGTTGGTGGCGGCGTCGCCGTAACGAACGATGCTGGAGGCCGTGAGCGTGAAGCTGCCGCCTTCATCGGCCAGCTTGGTGGAGGTGCCGCCTGCACCAATCGCTACCACCGGATACACCGGCGCGGGCACGGCGCGGCTGCTCACTGCGGCCACCAATTGCGCCTTCAGCGCATCGGGCATTTGGCCGTAGAACAGCAGCAAATTCATGCGCTCCACCAAGTCCGCAGGCGTGGCGGCCAAGGCCAATTCAGCGGCGTAGTTTTGTTGGATGTCGCGGTTCACATCGACCGTGACGATGCTGCGCAGGTAGTTCATGTAACCCGCCACTGACACGTCGTGGACGATTTGAAATTCAGGCGCCACCAAGTTCGCGTCAGCGATGGTTTTGCTCGACGGCACATAGCCTGGGCGGTAAAAATTAAACACCGTGGGCGCGAACATCGGCGTCTGGTTCAAGCGCGAAGCCGGGTCGTCGGTGTTGCCGATGCCTTGGTAGCGACCGCTGACCGACGTGGCGTTGAAAGCGCGCATGAAGTTGGCCAAACGCAGCACGGGCTCACGCACTTTGCCTGCGGTGGCCGAGGTGCTGACAGTGCGTGCTTCGGGGTCGAGCAGCACGGCTTTCCAGACGGCTTTCATGTCGCCGCGCTTTGTCGTCACACCCCCGGATCCATCGCCGTTGAACGCAGCCGTGACCCGCGCCACATAGGCCGGGCTGGGGTTGCTGGTGACCAAGCGCTGGATCAGCTGTTTGCCAATGAACGGGCCGACGTTGGGGTGATTGAACAGCGTGTCGAGCGCAATTTTCAAGTCGCCTTTCGTGTCGGCGGTGCTCACAGTTTGCGCGGGAATGGTCACGCCCAAAAAGTTCTTCGCACTGATGGAATGGAAGTTGGTGTTGTTCGCAAATTGGTTGTAGTCCTGCATCGGACGCCAGTCGAATTCCAGGTTGCGGTCGTTGCCAAAGAAGCGGCGGCTGGTGCGGTCAGCAGGCAGCGTGCCGCCATACCAACTCCAACCAGTGAACACCTGCGACAAACCTTCCAAATCGGCCGACGCGTAAGCCGCAGCAGGCTTGCCGTCGGCACCCATCACGGTGCTGCCGTCGGCGTTCAATTTGTACTGGCCGATGGTGAACAGCTGCGTGATTTCGCGCGCGAAATTCAGGTCGGGCACGCGGCCGGTGGCAGCATCTTCTTTTTGGTTTTTGAGGTGCGACAGGTACACGCCCATCATCGGGTGCAGGCTGACGGCCTCCAACAAATCGCGGAAGTTGCCGAAGGCGTTTTCGCCCAGCATGTCGTAGTAAGACGCCACGCCGCGCACTTGGCTGCGCAGCGTGGAGTCGGTGAACGAAATCACAAAAATCTGCGACAGCGCAAACGCCGCGCGCTGGCGCAACTGGTCGTCACCGGCGATGGCCTGCGCCCAATACGAGTCGAAAAAATTGGTTTGGCTGATGCCGCCGTTGCCGGCCGCCACCATGTCGGCCGAAGCCAGGTTCAAGGTGTTGCGGTGCAGGGTTTGTGGCTTGGCAAATTGCTCGTCCATCCAGCCTGCGTAGGTCATGGTGGACATGCGCGTGATCTCGCGCGCGCTGGGGCCAAAGGTGGCTTGAGTGAGGAAGCGCGCAGCAGCAGCGGGTGCGTTCGTCGGCGTGGTTTCAGAGGTGCTGAGCCCACCGCTGGACGGGCCCTGCGATGCGGGCTCGGCGTCAGCGGTGGCACCACTGCCGCCGCCGCAAGCGCTCATGAATGACGTCAGGAGCGACGCCAGCACCACCGCACTCAAACGCCACTGTCTTGTATTTGTTGGATTTTTTTTCACCGCTGCTCCTGATGCTGGTTGGCTTGTCGCTGCGGCAGTAGATTGCAGACGGCATGCCCGAAGCGGGACGGTAAAAGACCGTCACTTCCGGGCTGTCAGGCGTGAACAGTTGGCACCTCGAAAGTTGCGTAGGCGAAAGGGTTGGGTTTGCCGCGACGCTTTATTGAAGTCTTGCGAGCGAATGCTTCAGGCGGTAAGCAGATGCGTGTGGGGCGCGGTGAGGTTGCAAGCAAATCCTTCACCGCAAAACGGTTCAAGCCCGGGCTGCGCTCTTGCTGGGTCTTGGGAAAGAAACCCACACTCCGTTCACACTGACCTTTCGGCAGGCTCAGGACTAAAGGCAAGTCGAAGTGCCAGCCCTGCGGTTCGCGACGTGATCCTTCGACAGGCTCAGGACAAACGGGTTCTTTTGCGAGGTGAACAGGCTTTGTTTCTTGGCAGGCGCAGAAGAAAACCCGTGAAGTCTTGCTTCCTCTGCATTCATCTGCGCGCTCTGCGCCGGTGCGGTGAAGGCGCTTCCGCAGGCGGAAGAACTAAATCAAAGCCGCCAACGACCTGCGCACTTGCGCCGCAGCTTGGGCGCTGCGCTGGGCCCAGTCTTCAATTTGGTCGTCGCCCACCTTGCCCACGTTGAAGTAAGCCGCGTCCGGGTGCGCCAAGTAAAAACCGCTCACACTGGCAGCGGGCGTCATGGCCCAGCTTTCGGTGAGCGCCATGCCAATGTCGGCGCACTTCATGACGCGAAACATGTCGCCCTTCACCGTGTGGTCAGGGCAAGCCGGATAGCCCGGTGCAGGGCGGATGCCACGGTATTTTTCGGCAATCAAATCGGTGGGTGTCAAACCCGCGTCATCGCTGTAACCCCACAGTTCGGTGCGCACGCGTTGGTGCAAGCGTTCCGCAAAGGCTTCGGCCAAACGATCGGCCAGGGCCTTCAACATGATGGCGCTGTAGTCGTCGTGGTCGTCGAGGAATTGCTTCTCTTTCTTCTCGGTGCCCACGCCTGACGTGACGGCGAACATGCCGATGTGGTCGGCCACGCCCGAGCCTTTCGGGGCGATGAAATCGGCCAGGCAACGGTTCGGTCGCCGTATCTTTTGACCATTCGGGCCATCCACCACAGGACGCACACTTTGCATGCGCAGGCCGCGCCACGTCATCAGCACTTCGCTGCGCGTCTCGTCGCTGTAAATTTCGATGTCGTCGTCGTTCACCGTGTTGGCCGGGTAGAGGCCCATCACGCCATTGGCCGTCAGCCAGCGGCCTTCAATCAAGCGCTTCAACAGGCGCTTGCCGTCGCTGTGCACACGCCGCGCCGACTCGCCCACGATGTCGTCGGTGAGGATGGCGGGGTAAGGCCCGGCCAAGTCCCAGGTTTGGAAAAACGGTGCCCAGTCGATGCACTGCGCGATTTCTTCCAGGTCGTAGTTCTTGAACACACGACGACCGATGAACTTGGGTTGCGGTGCAGCGTAATTTTTCCAATCGATCTGCGCCTTGTTGGCGCGCGCCTGCGCCAACGTCACCAGCGGTGTGGCCTTTTTGTTGGCGTGCAGTTCGCGCACTTTTTCGTAGTCGGCCTTCAGCTCGGCAATGTAGGCGGTGGCCTTCTCGTCGCTGAGCAAATCGCTGCACACCGCCACGCTGCGGCTGGCGTCGGGCACGTAAACCACCGGGCCTTCGTAGTGCGGCGAAATCTTCACGGCAGTGTGCACACGCGAGCAGGTGGCACCGCCGATGAGCAGCGGGATTTTGCGAATGCGGAAGTAGTCGTCGCGCTGCATTTCACCGGCCACATACTGCATTTCCTCCAGGCTTGGCGTGATCAGCCCGCTCAGGCCGATGATGTCGGCACCCTCCACTTTTGCGCGCGCCAGGATGTCGTGGCACGACACCATCACGCCCATGTTCACCACTTCAAAGTTGTTGCACTGAAGCACCACGGTGACGATGTTTTTGCCGATGTCGTGAACGTCGCCCTTGACGGTGGCAATCACGATTTTTCCTCTGGCTTTGGCCTCGTGGCCCGATTCCACAAGCGCTAGTTTTTCGGCTTCGATGTAGGGCAGCAAATGCGCCACGGCTTGCTTCATCACGCGGGCGCTTTTGACCACTTGCGGCAAAAACATCTTGCCTTGGCCAAACAAATCGCCCACCACATTCATGCCGTCCATCAGCGGGCCTTCGATCACATGCAGCGGTCGGCCGCCTTTGGCGAGCACGCGCTGATAGACCTCTTCGGTGTCCTCGGTGATGAAGTCGTTGATGCCGTGAACCAGGGCGTGGCTCAGGCGTTCATCAACCGGTTTGGCACGCCACGCAAACTTGGCGGAGTCATCCTTCGCCGCACCTTTGGCGGTCTCAGCCACCTCGATGAGTCTTTCGCCCGCATCAGATCTGCGGTTCAGCACCACATCTTCCACGCGCTCGCGCAGCACCGGTTCCAGGTCGTCGTAAACACCCATCATCCCGGCGTTGACGATGCCCATGTCCATGCCGGCTTGAATGGCGTGGTAGAGAAAAACGGTGTGGATGGCCTCGCGCACCGGGTCGTTGCCACGGAAGCTGAAGCTCACATTCGACACGCCGCCGCTGACCTTCGCACCGGGCAAGTTTTGCTTGATCCAGCGCGTGGCATTGATGAAGTCGACCGCGTAGTTGTCGTGCTCTTCAATGCCGGTGGCGATGGCGAAGATGTTGGGATCGAAGATGATGTCTTCGGGCGGGAAGCCCACTTCGTCTACCAAGATGCGGTAGGCGCGTTCGCAGATTTCGGTCTTGCGCTGGTAGGTGTCGGCCTGGCCTTTTTCATCAAACGCCATGACCACGGCGGCTGCGCCGTAGCGTCGCACCAGCTTGGCCTGGTGTTTGAACTGTTCAACGCCTTCTTTGAGCGAAATCGAGTTGACGATGCCCTTGCCCTGGATGCACTTCAGGCCCGCTTCAATCACGCTCCACTTCGAGCTGTCGATCATGATGGGGACCCGCGCAATTTCGGGCTCGCTGGCAATCAGATGCAAAAACCTGACCATCGCGGCTTGGCTGTCGAGCATGGCTTCGTCCATGTTCACGTCGACAATTTGCGCGCCGTTTTCCACCTGCTGGCGCGCCACACTCAGCGCTTTTTCAAACTCGCCGTTGAGGATGAGTTTGGCGAAAGCCTTCGAGCCGGTGACGTTGGTGCGTTCGCCAATGTTGACGAAGAGCGAACCTTGACCGATGTGCACCGGCTCCAGGCCGGCCAGCTTCATAGGTTCAACAGCGGGAGATTTTTGAGTGGTCATGACATCAGCCTGTGGCTGACCGCGAACTACCGCGGCCAGTGGGGACGAGGTAAGCGCGGTTGACAGGTGTCACGCCCAAGCCTGGCAGCCCTGATATCGGGGTGTCGCAGCGCTTCTTGAGCAGCTCTGCATTCTATTCACTTGACTCCCTGTCCCTGGCAGGCGAAGGGTTGGACAGGGGTTGAAGCGTCCAACACAAACCGCTTCGCTTCAACGCTCCTGCCCTCCTCTCACCCTTTCCCGTTGAAGGAAGGCGGGGTCATCAATCAAGCATCAACCAAATCCGTCAACAAACCCTCTGCATGCTGACACCTCGGTTTGTAGCGCCCCACCCTCTGCGCGATCTGCGCAATGTGCTCGGGCGTCGTGCCGCAGCAGCCGCCGGCGATGTTCAAAAACCCGGCTTTGGCGAACTCTTCCAACAGGCTGCCGGTGATGTCGGGCGTCTCGTCAAACCCGGTGTCGCTCATGGGATTGGGCAGGCCGGCGTTGGGGTAGCAACTGATGAAGGTATCGCCCGCAACCTTGGCCAGTTCTTCAATGTAGGGGCGCATCAAGGTGGCACCCAGCGCACAGTTCAAGCCGATGGCCAAGGGCCGTGCGTGGCGCACGCTGTGCCAAAAAGCGCTGACGGTTTGGCCCGACAAAATGCGGCCGGACGCGTCGGTCACGGTGCCAGAAATGATGACAGGCAAACGCTGGCCGCTGGTCTCCATCAATTCGTCGAGCGCAAAGATCGCGGCTTTGGCGTTCAGCGTGTCGAAGATGGTTTCGACCAAGAACAAATCGCAGCCGCCTTCCAGCAGCGCCGAGGCTTGTTCCAGGTAGGCATCTTTCAATTCGTCAAAGCTGACATTGCGCGCCGCCGGGTCGTTCACGTCGGGGCTGATGCTGGCGGTGCGCGGCGTGGGGCCAAGCGCTCCGGCAGCGAAGCGGGGCTTGTCGGGAGTGCTGTATTTGTCGCAAGCCGCACGCGCCAACTGCGCCGCCACCACATTCATTTCGCGCGCCACATGCGCCAATTTGTAGTCTTCTTGCGCCACGGTGGTGGCACCGAAAGTGTTGGTTTCGATGATGTCGGCACCAGCCGCCAGATACTGCTCGTGGATTTGCGAAATCACATCGGGCCGGGTGAATTGCAGCAGCTCGTTGTTGCCTTTTACGTCGCTGGGGTGATCCTTGAAACGCTCGCCGCGGTAGTCGGCCTCGGTCAGCTTGTAGCGCTGGATCATAGTGCCCATGGCACCGTCCAAAATCGCAATGCGCTGCTTCAGGATGGCGGGCAGTTGTTGGCCGCGGGTGTAGTTGTTGTGCAGGTTTGAACTCATGAAGCCATTGTAAGAAGCACGCCTGAATGCGCTGAACTACGGCTTCACAAAGCCCATGCCGCGCTGTTGACGCACTTCGGGCTTCACGCGGTGCTCGGCCTCGAGTTGCGACAAAAACTCGTCGGGCTCGAACACTTCGTCCAGCACTTCGGTTTGCCGCTTGACCGCCGCAAAGTCGCCGGGTGCCAGCAAATCGAGCTTGCGCAAACGCCCGCGTTGCTCGTCGGTGAAGGTGTCTGCCTTGTTGTTCAAAGCCTCCACCACGAACATGCGCTCACGCTGCTCGGCGGTCAAACCTTTGAAGCGAATTTTGAAAGTAAAGCGGCGCAGCGCGGCTTCGTCCAGCTCGTCAAACAAGTTGGTGGTGCAAATGAACACGCCGGTGAAGCGCTCCATGCACTGCAACATTTCATTGACTTCGCTGATCTCGTAGCTGCGCTCGGCCATGCGGCGGCTGCGCAAATAACTGTCGGCCTCGTCCAGCAACAACACAGCTTTTTCAGCCTGCGCTTCGTCGAACATCTTGGCCATGTTCTGTTCGGTTTCACCGACAAATTTGCTGACGATGTCGGACGCTTGGCGCACCATCAAGGTTTGCCCGAGCGCCTGAGCAATGTGCTCGGCCAAGGCGGTTTTCCCGGTGCCGGGCGGGCCGTAAAAACACAACGTGCCGAAGCCTTTGCGGCGCAGCGCCTCGACAATTTTGGGCACCTCAAAGCGCGACTCGGTGTTGACCAAACTCAGGTCGTATTGCGTGACCAACCGACGCGCCCCGCGCTCCTTGCTGGTGTTGCCCAGGGCTTTGTCGGCGTTGCCGATTTGGCGTTCGATCAGGGCCTCAACCGTGTTCGCCTCCACATCGGTGTCATCCGCCGCCAAGCGCGCAAATTTCACCGCCGTGCGCACCTGCGCGGGTGTCAAACCTTTGCGCTCGGCCAGCTTCGCGGCAAAACCTTCCGACACCGACACATCGCGCAAGGCACGCACCACCAGCGCTTCACGCGCGCCCGGCGGCGGGCTGTTCAGCTCCAGGTGGTACTGAAAACGACGCCGAAACGCAGGGTCGATTTGCTCGATGCGGTTGGTCACCCAAATCACCGGCACCGGGTTGGTTTCCAAAATCTGGTTGACCCACGCTTTGCCGTTCACGCTGGCATTGGCACCTCCACCGCCCCCACTGCCCGCGCCGTCGCTGGTGTCCATGCGCGCCATGAGTTGGGCTGCGTCGGTGCTGACGGGCGGGAACACGTCTTCCACTTCATCAAACAACAGCGCCACTTGGCGGCTGCCTTTGAGGAAGACCTGGCTGATTTGCAGCGAGCGGTAGCGGTCGCGCCCGTTCAGCGAATTGCCTTCTCGGTCGGCGTATTCCACCTCGTACAGCTCCAGGCCCGCGGCCTGCGCGGCGACTTTGGCCAGCTCGGTTTTGCCGGTGCCGGGCGGGCCGTAAAGCAAGATGTTCACGCCCAACTCTTTCCTGGTCACCGCGTTCCGCAGCAAGGTGGTCATGATCTTTTGATCGCCCGCCACGAACTCAAAATCGCTCGGCAGCAGCTCGGTCAATTTGGCGGGCCGCGTGAACACCGCCATCAAATCGGCGGTGGCTTCGTAGTGGCGCATCAACACCGGCGGCATTTGCTCGCTGACTTTCATCAGGTCAGACAAGTCGGTGATGTTGTGTTCGGAGATCAGGTTCTCGACCATGCCGATGCGTTCCAAGCGCGAGCCTGCGCGCAGCGCCTCGGCCACCTCTGAAGCATTCACACCGGCCACCGCCGCAATGGCCGCATAGGCTTCCTGCGCATTCGAGACTTTGAACTCGACCAGCAAGCCGCGCAAATCGCGTTGGTAGCGCGCCAGCGTGCCGTAGAGCAGCAGAGCGCGTTCGGCACCGTTGAGCTGCAACAAGCGGCCCAGCGCGGCAATGTTTTTCTCGACCAGGGTCGATTCTTTTTTCAAGCTTTCGTCCAACCAAACGGCGGTGGCGGCCAGCACCGCAATCATGTCTTTCGGTGCGTCTTTGATGTATTCATCAACATAGAAAAACAGCGTGCCTTCTTCGTAAGGGCCGCGCCATGCGCCGTGGCGCTCGATGAAGGCTTCGTCGCTCAAAACCTCGTGGCCGCGCCAATGCTCGTTGGTTTTGCAGCGCACATTCAAGAAGGCGCGCAGCCGCATCAGGATGGAGGCAGGCCACACCAGGTGGCGGCCAGTGAGCGACAGCAAGCTGTTCCAGTCACGGCGGACATTGAAGCGACCCGCTTGCCGCACCGTGAGGCTGAGCACAAATTGCGAGCACATGCGGTCCAGCACCGGTGACTCTTTCAAGCCGGGCGACAGCAGCAGTGGGGCATCCATTGGGGCTTGTTTCATGCGCACACCTCGCGAGGAAAACGTCTTGAGCGGGGTCATCTTGGCGCAGACCGCGCGGCGGTGCAACCAATCAACAGCGGGCTTTCATGCAGTTGATCAGTCGCTCTTTTCAGACCGCCAACTTCGCACTCAATCGCAATAACGTGTGGTGGGATAGGCGGATGACAGCGGCTTGGAATTTAGTGGGGGCGTGAGTTTGAGAAATTTCGGGTGGCCAGCTGCTCGAAATGATGCCGACTGACTGAAACGCTCTCACCTGTCCCAACCCTTCCCGTCGGCGGGAGGGGAGGGCAAGGGAAGGACCAATTCAGATTTATTGACTTCGAGGATTCAACCCCATCCCAACCTTCCCCCTGCCAGGGGGAAAGGCAAACCGAAGCGCGCAGACGCCGGCAACTTCAGGGATTTGGGGCCCGCGTTCTGGACAGCCCAGAGCGTGAATGGAGGCCCGGACACAGCGCGGTCGAATTCGGGCTCAAGACTTTCATGCAGATGCTCTGCCCAAATGTGTATTGAGCGCCTTTGCTTTGGTGACTTTCATTTGGTGACTTTCATTTGGCGCAGTGCCGCAAATGAAAGTTGCTCCGCAAGCGGGCCCAAACTACAAATGTGCCGGCGCCGTCGCGGCAAGAGACGAAAAAGGCAAAAGCGAAGGCCAAAGCAAAAACGAAACGCTCAGTGCAACACCACCGGTTGCTGCATCAAAGAGGAAAAACGGTCGATGTACTCGTCCATTTCTTCTTCCGACGGCTCGGTGAGTATCAAAGCGTCGACGCCTTGCTTGAAGCTTTCCGCCATCGCGCCTTCAATGAAAATTTCCTTGCGCGCGAATTTGTCAACGATCTCGTAGCCGCCACGCGTGAGTGCGGGGTCGCCACTGACCGAAACCTGCTGCGACGGCACATCAAACTGCACCACCGCAAAACTCTCTGAGTTGTAAAGCATCTGCATGACCGACTCCTGTTGCATTCCACGTGGCTTCATTGACCCAGATTTCAAGCCGCCGTGGTGGACGAGGGTTACTGCGATCAGGGCGCGGCGACAAACGTAGTCATCAAAAAAGGGCGCAACAGAGCTCAAAGCGCTTGCAAACTTTGCAACTGCAACTCCAGCGCGTCACCGTCCGGCGAAGTTCCCCACCGCGCTTTGACTGGCAGGTGGTGACGCGCGGGGTCCAACCAGGCATCCACCTGGGTG
The DNA here is from genome assembly GCA_031427655.1 of Burkholderiales bacterium. GTDB lineage: Bacteria > Pseudomonadota > Gammaproteobacteria > Burkholderiales > Burkholderiaceae_C > JANYJJ01. The sequence continues at coordinate 2,454 of JANPNT010000664.1, read as the reverse complement.
TCGTAAAGCCGACGTGCGTCGCGGCTGAATTTGGCGGCTCGCACGGAACCGTCAAGCGTTTCGATCGTCTCGAAATCCACGAACCGAAACACCCACACATCGGCGGCCCCGCGCGCGCCCACCACATACAAAACAACTTTGCCACCAGCGGCCAAGCGCTGCGGCTCGGCCGCCACCACGGCGGCCAGTTGCACCATCCAACTTAGGCGGTCTTGTGTGCCGGGCAGCAGTGGGTACGCGGTGGCCGGGCCTGAAAAGGTGACCTTGCCTTCGCTTGTGTCATTTTTGCGCTGAAAGTTGGCAGCCTGCACGCCGCCGCGCTGGCGCTGGTCGGTGAAGCGCAGCGGTGCCAAACCGGCGTTGTCAATGCCGCCCACGCTGAACTGCCTGAAGCGCAGCACACCTGACATGCGGGCTTCGAAGCTCAATTGATAAGCGCCGTCGGCCGGCCGCCACAGCAATTCGCCGCTGCCCAGCTGCGCGCCGCGCTTCAAGGCGTATTGCAAGCGCACAGGAGGCGGCAACTGCGTGCGGTAGATCGGCACATCACCCTCTTGAGGAAGGGCCGAGGGGGCCTCTTCCGTGGCCTGCACGGCTTGCGCAAGCGGCAGAGAAACCGGCTCGGCAGTCACCACAGCGGGCTCGTTCAATCCCGACGGCGAAGGCTTTGCGAGTGTCGCAATCGCAGACTTCGCCGTCTTCGCAGCATTCGCCGCCTTCGTCGACTTCGCGACAGGCCTTGGCGTTGGCGGTTGAACGCGCGGCGATTCGGCGGCCTGGGACTGCATTGGCAGTGCCGCTTCAAAAGTCGGCACTGACGCTGCAAGTGCTGCAACGCTGCGCACTTCCAGCACTGGGGCCATGAGCAAGCGCTCGCGCTGCGCACTGGGGCCCAGGCTGCCTAAAAAGACAAAGTGAAGTGCCAGCGCTGAAGCGATCAAACACCACAAAACTCGGCGCGACGGACGGCCGCGCAAGCTCGCTGCCGCCGGTTTGTGCGGTGAGCTCACCAGCACCGACAATGAAGCGTTTTTGTGCCCGGCCGACGCCTGCGTCACCTTGTTGATCTCTTCCAAATCACCCATGAAACTTGCAACTTACAAAGACGGTTCACGCGATGGTCAACTGGTGGTGGTGTCGCGCGATTTGAGCACGGCGCATTACGCCACCGGCATCGCCACGCGGCTGCAACAAGTGCTGGACGACTGGAACTTTTTGTCGCCGCAACTTCAAGACTTGTATCAGTCATTGAACCAAAGCACACAGGCCAGCAAACCGCGCCACGCCTTTGCGTTCGAGCCTTCCATGTGCATGGCCCCATTGCCACGCGCCTACCAATGGGCCGACGGCTCGGCCTTCATCAACCATGTGGAGTTGGTGCGCAAAGCCCGTAACTCCGAGGTGCCTGAGAGTTTTTACACCGACCCTTTGATGTACCAAGGCGGCAGCGACGACTTCCTCGGCCCACGCGACGACATTCCCGTGCCCAGCGAAAAAATGGGCATCGACTTTGAAGCCGAAGTGGCGGTCATCACCGCCGACGTGCCCATGGGTGCCACGCCCGAAGAAGCGCTGGAAGGCATACGCCTGTTGATGCTGGCCAACGACGTGAGCTTGCGCAACTTGATTCCCGCCGAGCTGGCCAAAGGCTTCGGCTTTTTTCAAAGCAAACCCGCCACCGCCTTCAGCCCCGTGGCCGTCACGCCCGATGAATTGGGCACTGCATGGCAAGGCGGCCGGCTGCATTTGAATTTGGAAAGCACCTGGAACGGCAAGCGCGAGGGCCTGAGCGACGCCGGGCCCGAGATGACCTACCACATCGGCCAACTCATTTCCCATCTCTGCAAAACCCGCAACGCCCGCGCCGGCAGCATCATCGGCAGCGGCACCGTGAGCAACAAAGACTGGTCGCGCGGCTATTCGTGCATTGCCGAAAAACGTGCGATAGAAACGATAAAAAGCGGTGAGCCGAAAACCGAATTCATGCGCTACGGCGACACGATACGCATTGAGATGAAGGGTTTGGACGGGGCGAGTGTGTTTGGAGCGATTGAGCAGAGCGTGGTAGCAGCGCTCTAGCGCTGTTTCTCCCCCGCGTTTTCCAGATGGCAACGAATCTCAAAATCGACTCCGCTCTCCTCGAGCGCGCCGTCGTGACCAAGGCGCTGCAGGAGTTCATTGCGATACGCCAGCAGCGCGGCCTGGTGGCCCTGATGGGAAAGCTGGATTGGGACGCGTCTTTCGACTTCAAAGCCGAGCGTTCGCGCCGGTAACTTGACTCGCTGGTGCGAGCATCCAGTCAGCCCATCAAACTGACGCTCAAGCCGTGATCTTCCGTCTGGTTCCCGGCCATCAACCCGCTCAACACCTTGCCCAGCGCCGCCACCGCCACATCAATCTGCGGACTGATAATGTCAAAATTTAGAGAATATCAATTCTTTTCTTTTGTCACCT
>JANPNT010000663.1:0-1751 GCA_031427655.1 Burkholderiales bacterium | reverse complement strand
CATCGCCTTCCGCTTGCACCGAGCGCTTGAAGTCAGTGCGCTTTCCGTCGGGCAGCGCATCACCCCAACATTCCACAACCCGTGTGGCACCAAACTCTTTCAACAGCGCGGCAGCTTTGGTCGCAACTTCGCGATAAGTGTTTTAGTTGCCAGGTTTAACTGGGATCAGAAATCCATCGACGTAGCTCATGGTTTTGCTCCTTTGTTTGCAATTTCGGAATGCTTGTCTTTTTCGGTGACTGGTTCGTGCGTAGCGGCAGCCGAGCCGCCGACCTCGCCCGACTGAGCACTCAATTAGCCGCCAACGGCACCCGCAACTGAACCCGCAACTGCACCCGCAACAGCACCCGCCACTGCACCAGCAACTGCACCCACCACCACACCCACCGGGCCAGCCACCGCCACCCCAATGGCGCTGCCGGTGGCCATGCCGGCCACCACGCCGCCGCCCAACAAGGCAGAGTCGGCCTCCCGCTGTGCTTCCTCGGGCTGCAACGGAATCTGCGCTGCAGGGCTAGGGTCTTGGGACGGAATGCCGTGGCCGGGGCGGGCCTGCTCTGCGAGGTCTGTGTCAACGGCGGTGGCGTTTGCGGCGGTGGTGTTTACGGCAGTGTTGATTGCGGTCATACGGCTCTCCCGGGTTCAGTGGTGCGCGTCGGCTTGCCAGTTGATTTGCGAACGTGCTGCGCGTGTTGGATGAAATTCATCGTGGCCGCCGTCGCTTGAGCTGTCTGTGCTCTAGCGCACGGAATGGCGATGTGTGCTGCTTAGACAAACTCCGGCGGGCCAAAAATATTTGAGCCCAACGAATTTGTTTTTTTGGGTTTGTTTGACGCATTGATGTGCGCCGTCGCACAGAACCTCCAAGTTAGAAAACGCATCGTCCGTTTCACCGAACGGGGCACATCATGTCTAGCAAAAAAACGTCCAGGACACCACTGCCAACAACCCCAGAGCTCGCCGACGCGCGAGTCGCTGAAGGCGGCGAACTGCACCAGCAAGCCAGTGGCGACCACGTCGCGCTCACCACCAATCAAGGCTTGGTCATCAGCGACAACCAGAATTCTTTGAAGGCCCACCCGCGCGGGCTCACGCTGTTGGAAGACTTGATCCTGCGCGAAAAAATCACTCACTTCGACCATGAGCGCATTCCCGAACGCATCTTTCATGCGCGCGGCACCGGCGCTCACGGCTACTTCGAACTCACCGCATCACTGGCTGACGTGACCACCGCGCAGGTGCTCACTCAGGTCGGCGTGCGCACGCCGGTGTTCACGCGCTTTTCTACGGTGGCCGGTGGCGCGGGTTCGGCCGACACGCCGCGTGACGTGCGCGGCTTCTCGGTGAAGATGTACACGCAGCAAGGCAACTGGGACTTGGTAGGCAACAACATTCCGGTGTTCTTTATTCAAGACGCCATCAAGTTCCCCGACTTGATTCACGCGGTGAAGATGGAGCCAGACCGCGGCTTTCCGCAAGCCGCTTCGGCACACGACACGTTTTGGGATTTCATCTCGCTCACGCCCGAGTCCATGCACATGGTGATGTGGGTCATGTCAGACCGCACGCTGCCGCGTTCGCTGCGCATGATCGAAGGTTTTGGCATTCACAGCTTTCGCTTCATCAACGCAGAAGGCAAGTCGACCTTTGTGAAGTTTCATTGGCGACCGATGCTGGGTTTGCAATCCACGCTGTGGGACAAAGCCGTGAAGATCGCGGGGGCCGACAGCGACTTCCATCGCCGCGACATG
>JANPNT010000662.1:0-5027 GCA_031427655.1 Burkholderiales bacterium | reverse complement strand
GGAGCTTCGGCGGCACGTTGATCGACGATATCGGCGACAGGCGGGAAGCCTTCCACATCATGCTGTCGATGCCGCGCGGGGCCGACCCCCTGACCGTGCAGCGCGCTGCGCGCGAGTTCGCCCAGATCGAGCTCGCAGACCACAAGTACGTGATGGTGCTGCACGATTACCAAGCCAACCCGCATGTGCACATCAGCGTGCGCGCCGAGTCCAAGTACGGCAAGCGGTTGAACCCGCGCAAGGCCGATCTGCACCGATGGCGGGAAACGTTCGCCGAGAAGTTGCGCGGCCACGGTGTCGAGGCCGAGGCAACGCGTCAGGCGACGCGAGGACGCATCCGCAACTTTGAGCCGCTGTGGCGCATAAAGGCAAAGGAGGACGGGCGGCTGCGCACGAGCCGGCCGACGACGAAGCTCGGTGCAAAGACTATGGCCAGTCGCGCGGCGGCGGTCGGGGCATGGCGAGAGATAGCGCGGGCCTTGGCTGCGTCGGGCGATAAATCTGACTGCGACCTGGCGCATGCCGTTTCCAGGTACGTCGCTGAGATGCCGGTCGTGGCAGCTGGAGCGGCCCGCACGAAAGAGATGGCGGTATCGTCCGAAAAGATCAAGCTCGTCGAGCAAGAGACTCGAGGGCCGAACCTCGAACGTTGACCATGGAGCCGCGTTTCCCCAGGCCCTTGCCGCTTGGAGATTCGCTGCACGTCGATGGTGTCTTAGCTGCCGGCTCGGCCGTGAACTGAATCTGCAGGCGAGCGCTCATCTTCAGTTCGATCCGAAGGGCGGCTGCAGACTGGTTGCAGTCAGTCAGATTTCGTGCGCGAATGTCGGCAGCGGCAGAAAGCCGTCATTTTGGGCACCGCTGTGGTGGCCGACCGCTCCACTCATAAACCTGCCATTCGTCCCCAACTTTGGGGCTGATCGACGGTGCAGCCAAGACATGCAAGCCCAATGACCGCTCCCTAAATCCACGAAGTGGCGCTATCGACCCATACCCGCCCGTCATGCTTCTCCAAAGCTGTCTGATGCCCAGCGCAGGCTTCTCGAGTTTCGCTTCCACGAAGCGGCCGTTCGTGACCTCACACACCCGGCCACAAAAGGTGTTCGATCTTCCCGTCAGCTGACCATCGTCATGGTCGAAGCGGTCGTTCGGCAGACAACTGCGCAACGCTGGAATTGCCGCCGCTGCGGCAGGTTCGCGCACGGTTCCAAGGCGCGGTGGCACGCCCTGGCAGGCCGCAGCGGGGAATCCGTCGCGGACAAACCGCACACGCCACCGAAAATTCGCGGTTCCAGGGGTTGATCCCGGCACACCCTGGCGCAGGGGGCGTGGCTCGCGTTGGCGGGCCGCCGATCTCCGGCCTCGACTCAAGTGGGTCGCCGACCGGTCGATAACGAAATACGAATCGGGCATTGGCTGATTCCGGCGTCCGCCGCGGCCCAGGCAGAAGTCAACCCAGCACAATTTTGTGAGAACAACATGAACCGGCAACGCCCTTCCAGCGCCAATACGGACGTCTCGCGATCCCACGAGCGCTTGCTGCGGCCCATGCTGCTCTGCGCGGCGCTCACGGCGGCCTACCCATCCTTCGCCGCACAGACCACAGACGTCACATCCCTAAGCCTGGAACAGCTGCTGGATATCAGTGTCGTCGGCGCCTCCAAGTACGAGCAAAAGCAAAGCGAGGTCGCGGCAGCGGTGAGCGTCATCACTCGCCAGGAGATCAAGGTCTTCGGCTGGCGCACGCTGGAGGAGGCATTGGCCAGCTTGCCCGGCGTGTATACGACCTATGACCGCCAGTACGCCCCCCTGGGCATGCGCGGCTTCGGCGTGCCGGGCGACTTCAATACCCGCATGCTGGTGACCATCAACGGCAATCGAATCAACGACCCGACCTTCGACACCGGGCCCGTCGGACGCCAGTTTCCACTCGACATGGACCTGGTCGAGCGCATCGAGTTCATCGCCGGTCCAGGTGGCGCGGTGTATGGCCAGAACGCCATGTTCGGTGTCGTCAACGTCATCACGCGCAACGGCGGCGACGTCGACGGCACCGAGTTAGCTGTCGCCTATCAGGTGCCCCAGGCGACGCGCGAAGGGCGTGTGAGCTTTGGCAAGCGGCTCGACAACGGCGTCGACGTGATGCTGTCGGTGTCGGGCATGCGGTCCCGCGGCGCTGACAACTTCATCGACTTCGGTGCCGCCGGCGTGTCCGGCGTCGCCGCTGGACTGGACGGTGACCGTGACCAGCAATTCTTTGCCAGAGTCTCTGCCGGTCCCTGGTCGTTCGATTTCGTGCATGGCAACCACCGCAAGGACGACCCCACGGGTGCCTACAAGTCCGATCCGCTGGTTGCCGGGCAGTACCAGGGCGATCGCTATGACGTGGCGCAACTGCAGTACCTGAACCGTTGGACAGCGTCGCTGCAGGCGTCGGCACGGTTGTTCATGGGCCGTGAGCGATACGACAGCACGCTGATATACGGTACGGCCTTGAGCTTTCCCGCAACGGGCCAATGGCGCGGCGGTGAATTGCAACTGCTGTCGACCGCGGTCGATGGCCACAAGCTGATGGGCGGGGTCGAGTACCAGGACAACACCCGTCAGGATCAGAACGTGCTGAGCCTGGCCAATCCGATCAACGACATCCGCCTTCCCGCTTCCGGCTACCGCTTCGGCCTCTACGCCCAGGATGAATGGCGTGTCACCGACACGCTGAGCGCCACCTTGGGGCTGCGGGTGGACCGCAACAATGCGACCGGAACGCAGTCGAGCCCGCGGGCTGGCCTGATCTGGCAGGCCACGTCGGTGACCACCCTCAAAGCCTTGTACGGCCGCGCGCACCGCGCGCCCAATACCTTCGAACGCGACTACACCGACGGCCTGACCCAGGTCGCCAATCCGGCGCTGACCGGTGAAACCATCGACACGCTGGAACTGGTGGCCGACCACCGCGTCGACCGCAATCTGGCGCTACGTGCCTCGATCTATCAATGGACCATGCGCGACCTCGTCACGCTCGGCATCGACACGGCGAGCGGACTGCCGCAGTACCAGTCGGGAAGCCAGGTCAATGCGCGCGGCCTCGAACTGACGGCCGACAAGGACTGGGACAGCGGTGCGCGCCTGCGGGGCAGTCTGTCGGTGCAGAACGTGAGCCATGCCAACGCAAGCAGGCAGCTCAATTCGCCCAAGCTGCTGGGCAAGTTCAACCTGTCGGCCCCGCTGCCTTGGGCCGGTCTGCGCGCCGCCTACGAACTTCGCTACGACAGCCAGCGCTTGAGCCTGGACGGCACCGACCTCGGCGGCTACGCGCTGTCCAACCTGCAGTTGAGCACCACCGCGCTGGCCAAGGGCCTGGAGGTGTCGCTCGGCGTCTACAACCTGTTCGACAAGCGCTATGCCCAGCCGGGTGCGGACACGAACTGGCAGAACGCCCTGGAGCAAGACGGCCGCAGCGTGCGCCTCAAGGCCAGCTACCGGTTCTGAAGCGTCGCGATGCACAACGTTCACCACCTGGACGCTACTGTCCGACGGGCTCGCCCTTGGCGGGCGCGGTTGGCACCGTGTGTGCTGGCCGCCACCTTGGCGGTTCCGGGTGCAGCGCATCCCTACAGCTTGGATGCGCTGCTGCGGATGCCACTGGATCGTCTGCTGCAATTGCAAGTCGCTCCGCTCCGCGCCGCGCTGGGCGACGGTCCGAACGCGGCGGTGGCCCAAGCGTTGCGTGCAGACAGGGGGCAGCACCATGAGGTGTAGCCGCCAAGCGTTCGTGTGGCTGTTGAGTTTGGCCGGACTGCTGTTGTTTGCAACCGGGGCGCGCTGCGAAGAGTTGCCCGAATACCGGCTCAAGGCCGCCTTCGTGTACAACTTCATCGCGTACACCGAGTGGCCCGCCGAGACGGGCAGCACGCTGAACGTGTGCATCGACGGCACCGATCCATTCGGCGCAGAGATCGACGGGCTGGAGGGCAAGGTCGCTGCTGGCCGCAAAATCGCAGTGCATCGCAAGACGACCAGCGAGGCTCTCAGGGACTGCCAGGTCGTGTTTGTCTCAGCATCGGCCATCGACGGCTTGCCGCGTGTGCTCGAAAGCCTGCGCCGTCGGCCGGTGCTGACCGTGGCAGACAGCGCCGGCGCCATGCGGCGTGGTGTGGCGCTGAACATGAACATGATGCAGGGCAAGGTCACGTTCGAGGCCAACTTGCAGGCTGCTCGCGACGCGGGTCTCGATCTGAGCTCCAAGCTGCTGCGCCTGGCGACCGAGGTCCAGCGATGAAGCCGACGACTGCGCTGGGCGAACTGTTGCGTCGCATCAACCATGTGGCGCTCGCTGCTGCCGTGGGTATCATGGAGCTCGTCGTCGCAATTAGCAGTTTTGGTCTGGGCATGGTGTCACTCATCGACGCCAGCCGGATTCAGGCGCGCGTGCTGGCCGAGAACGCATCCGCGGCGTTGGCCTTCGGCGATCAGAAAGCAGCCGGTGAACTGCTGCAGTCGCTGCGCAACTCACCCGACATCCTGGTCGCCGCCCTCTACGACAAGAACGGCCGGCCCTTTGCGACTTACCATCGCGACGGTGGCGCGACGTCGGCCGTGTCAGGTGGTTCCGGGCCGGCGCTGCTGGTTCGGCCGACCTTCCTCGCCGTTGGGCAAGCTGTGGAAACGGGCACCGGCGTCGGCGGCCGGCTTGTGCTGGAGGTCAGTCTGGCCAGCCTGTATCGGCAAACCGCATGGCAAGTGGCGGCCACGGCGTTGGCCGCGCTGCTGGCTCTCGCGGTTAGCAAGGTTTTGCTGCGGCGCCTCAACAAATCCGTACTGCGTCCGCTGGCAGGCCTGAACAAGCTGATGGAGCACGTGTCCGCGGACGGCGATTTCGGGTTGCGTGCGCAACGCAGCCGCATCGCCGAACTCGACACCCTCGGCAGCGGGTTCAATGCCATGCTCGAACAGATTCACGAACGAGACGCACGCCTGGCCGCCCATCGGAACCACCTTGAACAGGAGGTCTCCGCGCGCACCGCCCA
>JANPNT010000661.1:0-4304 GCA_031427655.1 Burkholderiales bacterium | reverse complement strand
TCAACGAGGTCAAGCAGGCGGTGTCGATGTTTCCCGCGACAATCGACGTGCTGGCCGCCGCCTACGCCCCGATCCAGGCCGGTGAAGCACGCCTGTGCTGGTGGAGCACGACATGGACGCCGTGTTTCGCGTGGCCGACCGCGTCACGGTGATGGTCAACGGCGAGGTGATTGCCAGCGACGTGCCGCAGCATATTCGCAGCAACCGCGCGGTGCAGTTGGCTTACTTGGGTGACGCTGAAGAAGGCCACCACTGACATGCTGCACATAGCCACACTCAACACCCACTACGGCGACAGCCACATCTTGCGCGGCGTCACGCTCAGCTTGAAGGCGGGCACGTCCATGGGTTTGTTGGGCCGCAACGGCATGGGCAAAACCACGCTCATCCGCAGCCTGATGGGTTACGTGAAGCCGACCTCTGGCAAGGTAAGTTGGGGTGAGGCAAATCAGGCCAAAGACGTGACGGCTGCAGCCCCCGAACGCATGGCCCGTTTGGGCATCGGCTACGTGCCGGAAGGTCGCGGCATCTTCCCGAACTTGTCGGTGCGCGAGAACTTGGTGATGTCGGCGCGGGCCGGCGTGCAAGGTCAACGCGACTGGACTTTCGAGCGCGTGCTGGCCACCTTTCCTCGGCTCAACGAGCGCTTGAGTTTTGGCGGTCAGCAACTTTCGGGCGGTGAGCAGCAAATGCTGTCCATCGGTCGCGCCTTGATGACCAACCCGAAGCTGCTGATCTTGGACGAAGCCACCGAAGGCTTGGCCCCGCTCATCGTGGCCGAGATCTGGCGCGTGGTCAGCGCCATCCGCGCCACCGGGATCAGCACCTTGATCGTCGACCGCAATTACCGCGCGGTGTTGGCGCACACCGATCAGGCGGTGGTGCTGGAAAAAGGCGTGGTGGTGATGAGTGGCTCGTCGGCCGAGTTGACGGCGAAGCACGCGGCGTTGGCGGCGTTGCTGGGGGTTTGATTTTTTCTGGCTTTCCCAAACTCGAAACACACCAGACACCCCGTTCGCACTGAGCGGGTCCTTCGACAAGCTCAGGATGATCGGAAATTGCTGTGGCTCGAGGCTTTGACAGGCTCAGTGCGAACGGGCCATGGGGCGTGCGGTGAATTCTGAAAGACGCGAGGCCCTACCCAAAGTGACAAACGTAGTGCACCGCCTGCGTCACTTCAATTTCAAACGACGTGTTGGCACCCACTGAAAAACTCTGCCCGCCCGCGTACGCGACCCATTCGTCAGTGCCCGCCAGCTTGACGCGGCAAGCGCCTTCCACCAGCTCCATCACCTCGGGTGCACCGGTGTTGAATTTCAGGCTCGACGGCAGCGCGGTTGGCAATATGACCCCGAGGCTTTTTTTGCTCCCATCCGCCAGCACGATGTTGTGCGACACGCACTTGCCGTCGAAGTAAACATTGGCTTTGGTGATGACGCTGACGCCGTCAAATTGGGTGGTGCTCATGGCTTGTTTTCAGTCAAATAAGTTGAACCAATGGTCGGCAGTGCCGCCGCATTTCCCAGCGACAGCAAGCCCGCCTTGGCGTAAATCGCCAGCTTGTCGCGCGTGTCGATGATGTCCAAGTTACGCATGGTCAACTGGCCAATGCGGTCGGCGGGTGAGAAGCTCGATTCGCCTTTTTCCATCGTCAAACGCTCGGGCTGATAGGTCAAGTTTTCCGAGGCAGTGTTGAGGATGGAATAGTCATTTCCACGACGCAGTTCTAGCGTCACTTCGCCGGTGATGGCGCGCGCCACCCAGCGCTGTGCGGCCTCGCGCAGCATGATGGCTTGCGGGTCAAACCACCGGCCTTGATACAAGAGTCGGCCGAGCTTCATCCCATTCATGCGGTACTGCTCGATGGTGTCTTCGTTGTGGATGCCGGTGATCAGTCGCTCATAAGCAATGAACAAAAGCGCCAAGCCAGGTGCTTCGTAAATGCCGCGGCTCTTCGCTTCGATGATGCGGTTCTCAATTTGGTCGCTCATGCCCAAACCGTGACGCCCGCCAATTCGGTTGGCTTCCATCAACAAGTCCACCGCGCTGGCAAACGTGACACCGTTCAGCGCCACCGGTTGGCCTTCTTCAAACCGCACCGTCACGGTTTCGCGCTTCACTTCCACGTCGTCACGCCAAAACGCCACACCCATGATGGGCTGGACGATTTGCATGCCGCTGCTCAGATGCTCCAGGTCTTTCGCTTCGTGCGTGGCACCCAGCATGTTGGAGTCAGTGGAGTAGGCTTTTTCGGCCGACATCTTGTAGCTGAAACCGGCCTGGCTCATGAAGGCCGACATCTCGGCGCGGCCGCCCAGCTCATCAATGAAGGCTTGGTCGAGCCATGGTTTGTAGATTTTCAAAGTCGGGTTGGCGAGCAGGCCGTAGCGATAAAAGCGCTCGATGTCATTGCCCTTGTAGGTGCTGCCGTCGCCCCAAATGTTGACGTCGTCTTCCTTCATGGCTGCCACCAACATCGTGCCCGTCACCGCGCGGCCCAAGGGCGTGGTGTTGAAGTAAGTCACGCCGGCCGTGGAGATGTGAAACGCGCCACTTTGCAGCGCCGCGATGCCTTCATTCACCAGTTGCGCGCGGCAGTCCACCAAGCGCGCCAGCTCGGCACCGTATTGCATGGCCTTGCGCGGAATTTCGTCGTAATCAGGCTCGTCGGGCTGGCCCAAATTGGCGGTGTAAGCGTAGGGAACCGCGCCCTTGTTGCGCATCCAGTGCAGCGCAGCGCTGGTGTCCAGCCCGCCAGAAAACGCGATGCCGACTTTTTGCCCAGCGGGCAGGTGTTGAAGGATGGTGGACATGGTGGAAGAGGTGAAAAGTGGCTGAAAACGGGCATTTAAAAAACCCGATGCGACCGGGCTATTGTCGCCTCGGCAAATGTGCGCTCCAGCCCATGACCTTGGCCCGAAATCCAGGCGCTGTAGCCGACGTGACACCGCCCATGGCGGTTGCTGCTGGCCGAGTGTCCGGGTTGATTCCGTAGGCATCCAAGCCGGGCTGCGTTACAACGGCAGACACTGTTCCTGGAGCTTTTGATGACCGCCCTCGCCGCACTTTCCACTCATCTTTCGCCGCCCTCAACCCGCCCGCATTTCAAGGTCTGGCCCTTGCGTTTGCCGCGTGAAGTGGTCATTCCGCAAACCTCGCTGTGGTTCAACTTAGAGGTCACCGCCACGCGCTTTCCCAACAAAGCGGCGTACTTGTTTTTAGGACGCCCGCTGAGCTACCGCGAGCTGCACGCCCAAGCAGAAGCGGTGGCCGGATGGCTGCAAAGCGTGGGCGTGAAAGCAGGCGACCGCGTGTCGCTGTACATGCAGAACTGCCCGCAGTTTGTGGCGGCCTACTACGGCATCTTGCGGGCCAACGCGGTGGTGGTGCCGGTGAACCCGATGAACAAGGCCGAAGAGTTTAAGCACTACATCACCGACCCGCAAGCGCGGGTGGTGATTTGCAGCGCCGACTTGGCGGCGTTTGTGGCCGCAGCGAATGCAGAGCTGCCCGAGGCTGATCGCTTGCAAAACGTGCTCGTCACGCGCTACACCGACGCCATGCCAAGCGGTGACCTGGCCCCCGCCGATGTGCCCGCGCCCGCGGTTGAAGCCTGGCTGCGCAGCGATCCTTCTCTGCCAACAAACTTGCCTTCAAGCGCCGGCACCACTTACAGCCGCTGGCTTGATGTGATCGCGCAAAACCTGACACCCGGCCCGCACACCGCGCAGCCCGACGACCTGGCCATGCTGCCCTACACCTCAGGCACCACCGGCCTGCCCAAAGGCTGCATGCACACCCACCGCACGCTCATGGCCAACACCGTGGCGGGCCAGTGGGGCCACGCCGGGCCCGAGAACATCAGCCTGGGCGTGGTGCCCATGTTCCACATCACCGGCATGCTTTACGGTGTGTTGAACACGGTGTATTCGGGCGGCACGGTGGTGCTGTTGCCGCGCTGGGACCGCGAGCTGGCGGGGCGCTTGATTTCGCATTACAAGGTGTCGCACTGGACCTGCATTCCTACCATGGTGATCGACCTGTTCGCCAGCCCCAACTACAAAAGCTTTGACCTCACCAGCCTGCGCTACATCAGCGGCGGCGGCGCGGCCATGCCAGCGGCCGTGGCCGAGCGTTTGCTGAGTGAATTTGGCTTGACCTTTGCCGAAGGCTACGGCCTGACCGAAACCGCGGCGCCCAGCCACGCCAACCCGCCCGAGCGCGCCAAGTTGCAGTGTTTGGGCATCCCGCTTTTTGGCGTTGATTCGCGCGTGGTCGATCCGCTCACGCTGACGGAGATGCCC
>JANPNT010000660.1:0-12582 GCA_031427655.1 Burkholderiales bacterium | reverse complement strand
CCTTCTGGCCCGATGGCATCCGCACCCGATCGTCAAGCTGTTGCTCATCACCGGCCTCCTCGGTGGGTACACAACGTTCTCGGCGTACTCCTTCGAATCGCTGGCCTTGTGGCAGCGGGGCGACCGCCTCGATGGTCGGTCTACACTGCATCCCCAACCACAGGAGCTCCCGATGAAAATAGAAACCTTGGCGGTGCACGCCGGTTACGCGCCCGACCCCACCACCAAGGCTGTCGCCACACCGATTTATCAAACCGTGGCCTATGCGTTTGACAACACCCAGCACGGCGCTGACTTGTTCGACCTCAAGGTGGCGGGCAACATTTACACCCGCATCATGAACCCGACCAACGCCGTGCTGGAGCAGCGCATGGCCGAGTTGGAAGGCGGCATTGGCGCGCTGGCCGTGGCCTCGGGCATGGCGGCCATCAGCTACGCGATCCAAACCATCGCCGAGACCGGCGACAACATCGTCTCGGCGGCCACCTTGTACGGCGGCACCTACAACCTGTTCGCGCACACTTTTCCGCAGTTGGGCATCACGGTGCGCTTTGCCGATCACCGCGACCCGGCCTCGTTTGAAGCGCTCATTGACGAGCGCACCAAGGCCATTTACTGCGAGTCGATCGGCAACCCGCTAGGCAACGTGACCGACCTCAGCGCGCTGGCTGAAATTGCCAACCGCCGCGGCATCCCGCTGATCGTCGACAACACCGTGCCCAGCCCGTATTTGTGCCGCCCGTTCGAGCACGGCGCGCACATCGTGGTGCATTCACTCACCAAGTATTTGGGCGGTCATGGCAACAGCGTGGGCGGTGTGATTGTTGATTCAGGCAAGTTCCCGTGGGCGCAACACAAAACGCGCTTCAAGCGCCTGAACGAGCCCGATGTGAGCTACCACGGCGTGGTCTACACCGAAGCGCTGGGCGCAGCCGCCTACATCGGCCGGGCGCGCGTGGTGCCGCTGCGCAACATGGGCGCAGCACTCGCGCCGATGAATGCGTTTTTGATACTCCAAGGCATTGAAACCTTGGCTTTGCGCATGGACCGCATTTGCGACAACACGGTGGCCATTGCAAAGCACTTGAAGCAGCATCCGAAAGTGGGCTGGGTGAAGTACGCGGGCTTGGCCGACCATGCCGATCACGCGCTGGTCAAAAAATACCTCGGCGGCAAAGCCTCGGGCCTCATCAGCTTTGGCGTGCAAGACGGCATGGCAGGCGGCGCACGCTTTCAAGATGCGTTGCAATTGTTCACCCGCTTGGTGAACATTGGCGACTCGAAATCACTGGCCTGCCATCCGGCGTCCACCACGCACCGCCAGCTCGGCACAGAGGAATTGGCAAAGTCGGGCGTGAGCGTGGACATGGTGCGGTTGTCGGTTGGCATTGAGCACATCGACGACTTGATTGCCGACATCGACCAAGCGTTGGCTGCGGTTTAAAGAATCACTGGAAAAAAATCAAATGGCCAACCGACTCACACAAATTACCACCCGCACCGGCGACGACGGCAGCACCGGTTTGGGCGACGGCACCCGCGTGCCGAAAAGCCATTGGCGCGTGCAAGCCATGGGCGACGTGGACGAACTTAACTCGACGCTAGGCGTGCTGTTGGCCGAGTCGCTGCCCGACGACTTGCGCGAGCTGCTCAGCGTGATTCAGCATGAGCTGTTCAACCTCGGCGGAGAGCTGTCCATTCCCGGCTTTGAGCTGTTGAAAGCCCAGGCGGTGATTCATCTTGACGAAGCACTGCTTCACTACAACGAAGCCTTGCCGCGCTTGAAAGAATTCATCTTGCCCGCAGGAACGCGCAGCGCGTCCATCGCGCATGTGGCGCGAACAGTGGCAAGGCGTGCAGAGCGCACGTTGGTTGCATTGAGCGCCACTGAAGCCATACGCAACGAACCGCGTCACTACCTGAACCGATTGAGTGACTTGCTGTTCGTGCTGGCTCGTGTGTTGAACCGCGTCAACTTGAACGGCTTGGGCGGTGACGATGTGTATTGGAAAAGCGAACGCTTGGCTCGCGATTCCGACTAGGCAAAGTGGATCGGTCAGCGGTACTGTCCGTAGCGCCGCCAACAACGCTGTCAGTTCGCCGCGGTTTTTACAGCCCACAGCGAACCAGTCCATGCTCAGACCGCCGTATTTGTTGCCATCGATCTCTTCAAATGTTGCCGAGATCGCTGGCATGCGAGCGGCTTCTTCTTTCGACAGCTTGCCGTTGCCATTGGTACCGGCCCGCGAAAACGCCACTTCCATGGCGGTCTCGTCCTTGGCTAACGGTGCAACCGACGGCACCGCCGTTGGCTTGGGAGTCGTTGCAGGTACCGGTGTTTGGGCCACTGCTGCCAACGCCACTGGTCAAGCAAACCAAGAGCGAATGGCGCACAAAGTTGTTGGGATGAGGCATCACAATTCGTTGAAAGGGTCGAGGAGAAGTGCATCGCAGCGTCAACCGCCGCCACTCCCCGGCACTTTCGCCTGACCTTACGGGCTTACGATTCAACAGCGCTTGAAACACTCACCATCGAGAGTTTTCGGTGAGTTGCGCGACAGAAGTGACTTATTCGCTGTGAGTCGCGTACGTGAAGCCAATCCCGAGCAATTTACTAACCGAAGGGTGCAACTCCTCGACTCGAGCGCAATACGTGGCAAAGTCACGGTCTTCGCATTTTTTGACTATCAGGAACAATCCATGTCTACATTTTCACGTCGCGTTTTCATGATGCAAGTCGCCACTGCGGGCGTCACCACCTTGGCAGGCGCGCACGCGTTTGCGCAAACGGGTGCCTTGGTTTCTGAAACCGACCCGCAAGGTGTGGCCCTGGGCTACAAGGCCGACACCACCAAGGTTGACGCTGCTAAATTCCCGAAACACGCAGCCACCCAAATGTGCGGCAACTGCGCGCTCTACCAAGGCAAGGCCACTGACAAAGCCGGTGGCTGCCCGCTGTTCGCTGGCAAGCAAGTGGCAGCCGCAGGCTGGTGCAGCGCCTACGCCAAAAAGGCGGGTTAAGTCTTTAAATGACGCCGCAGGGGAGCAACGCAGGCACCTCTGCTACGGCGGGCCTCGCGATGGCGCTCCCTGTCCCAGCGGGAGGGCTGGCGGTGGTCGTTGGTGCTACCGGCGGCATCGGGCAGGCGCTATTCTCGCAACTTCGCACCGATGCCCGCTTCAGCCGCACGCTGGCTTTGAGCCGCAAACCGGCTGACGCTTCCAACATCTCGATTGACATCACAGCAGAGGCCAGCGTTTACGCTGCAGCCGCCGCTGTGGCTGCTGACATGGCGGCCTTCAATTTGCCACTGCGCTTGGTGTTTGTCGCCACCGGCTTTTTGCACGGCCATGGCCACCTGCCCGAAAAGGCCTTGCGTCAGTTGGACGCAGCCCACCTTCAGCACGCCTTCGCGGTCAACGTGATTGGTCCGGCTTTGCTGATGAAACACTTTTTGCCCTTGCTGACACCCCATGGCAAAAGTACGTTTGCGGCCTTGTCGGCGCGCGTGGGCAGCATCGGCGACAACCAATTGGGCGGTTGGCACAGCTACCGAGCTTGCAAGGCGGCGCTGAACCAAATGCTGCACACCGCCGCCATCGAACTGAAGCGGTCTCGACCCGACGCCCTTTGTGTGGCACTGCATCCCGGCACGGTGGCCACCGGCTTGTCATCACCGTTTGCAAAAACGGGCTTGGACGTGCACTCACCCGCCCAAAGTGCACAGCGCATGCTGGCGGTGTTGGACGATTTGCCTGCCGAGGCCAGCGGCGGGTTCTTCGATCACTTGGGCCGCGTCGTGGCTTGGTGAAAGCTCATCGCGTCGGCAGTTGGCTTGCCTTTTCAGCCCGCAACGCCGCCGCCGCCCGCAGCGCTTTGAGCTTGTCGCGCGGGTCTTCTTTGACCTTGTTTTCGTTTAGCTTCATCTCGGCAATGAAGCGGCTCGGAACGCCCTGAATCGTGTCGCGACCGCGCTTGCGACGGCGCAGCATGTTGATACTCAAGGTGCTGCGCGCGCGGGTGATGCCCACGTACATCAGGCGGCGTTCTTCTTCCAAGCGCTCTTCGGTCATGTCGTCGCTCAATTCGTCACCCGCGCTTCGGAAGGGAAGCAAACCTTCGTTCACGCCAGCCAACATCACGTGCGGCCACTCCAGGCCTTTGGCGGCGTGCAAGGTGCTCAGCGTGACCACGTTCTGGTCGTCGCTGCGCTCGGCCAGGCTGATGATGACGGAGATGGTTTGCGCCACGTCGAGCACGCTTTTGCACTCCGTTTCCACGCTCTCTCTGTCCACACTCGCACCGTCGTTTTCAAGCTGCCCACCGCAGCGCTTGGCGATCCAGTCCACAAAATCCAGCACATTGCCCCAGCGGCTGGCGGCCAGCTTTTCGCTGTCTTCGCCGTCATGCAAGTGCTTCTCGTAGTCCAAATCTTTCAGCCATCCGAGCAGCAGCACTTTGGCGTCTTCGGCGCCCACGGTGTGGCGCGCGCGGTATTCCAAATCGTTCACGTAGCGCCCAAATTCATGCAGGCCGCCGATGGCACGCGCGCTGATGGCAGTGCCCAAACTTTGCGCAAACAAGGCTTCGAACAGCGAGGTTTTCCACTTGGATGCGAACTCGCCCAACTGCGTGAGTGTTTGCGTGCCGATGCCGCGCTTGGGCGTGCTCACGGCGCGCAAAAACGCCGGGTCGTCGTCGGGGTTCACCAACAAGCGCAGCCAGGCACACAAGTCTTTGATTTCAGCGCGGTCAAAGAAGCTTTGCCCACCTGACACTTTGTACGCAATGTTGGCTTTGCGCAGCGCTTTCTCAAACACGCGTGCTTGGTGATTGGCGCGGTAGAGCACGGCGAAATCTTTCAACTCGACTTGCGCAACTTCGCCAGAGCTCGCGCCGCTGTTCCCACCGCCACCCCGCAGCGCCTGGATGCGCGCCACGGTGCGTTCGGCCTCGTGTTCCTCGCCGTCGCACTCCACCACCCGCACCGGCTCGCCGTCGCCAAAATCGCTCCACAACTTCTTCTCAAACAGCTTGGGGTTGTTGCCAATCACATTGTTGGCAGCGCGAAGAATGTTGCCGGTGGAGCGGTAGTTTTGTTCCAGCGCAATCACCTTGAGCAGCGGATAGTCCTGCGGCAAGCGCTTCAGGTTGTCGATGGTGGCGCCGCGCCAGCCATAAATGCTTTGGTCGTCGTCGCCCACGGCGGTGAAGAGCGCGCGCTCGCCAACAATGGCCTTGAGCAGCTCGTACTGAATCGCGTTGGTGTCTTGGTATTCGTCCACCAACACATAGCGCAGCGCGGCTTCCCATTTGGCGCGCACGGCTTCGTCGCGCAGCAGCAGTTTGTGGGGCAAGGCGATCAAATCGTCGAAGTCCACCGCCTGATACGCAGCCAGGCTTTCTTCGTAGCGCTGCATGATGCGGGCGGCCACGCGGTCGTCGTCACTCTGGGCTGCGGACTCGGCTTGCGCGCTGTTCAAGCCTTGGTTTTTCCAGGCGCTGATGGCCCATTGCCAGCGCCGCGCCAGGGCGTTGTCGGTGCTGGCACCGGCGTCTTTCAAGATCGACAGCACATCGTCGCTGTCCAAAATACTGAACTTTTCTTTCAGCCCCAGCTTTTCGCCCTCAGTCCGCAAAATCCGCACGCCCAGCGAGTGAAAGGTGCTGATGACCAAGTGCTTGGCCGCCTTCGGCCCCACCAATTCTTTGGCCCGTTCGCGCATTTCCTGCGCCGCCTTGTTGGTGAAGGTGATGGCCGCAATTTGCCCCGGCGCATAGCCTTCTTGCAGCAACCGCGCGATCTTGTGCACGATGACACGCGTCTTGCCCGACCCCGCTCCGGCCAGCACCAGGCACGGGCCGCTGAGGTGGTGCACGGCCTCTAGCTGGGCCGGGTTGAGGGTGGGAGTCTGGGAAGCGGAAGGAGACAAATTAGCCAGCCGACGGTAGCAGCGAGTGCAGAGTTCACCACACAGCGGCTGCCCTTGCGCTGTGTTTGCGGTCAATGCAGCGCTTGCGCGCCCCACAGTTGCTTCAAACGCGCATCACGCCCGCAACTGCTGCGGTAGTAGTTGTAGCGCACCGGGTTTTTTTTGTAGTAGTCCTGGTGGTAGTCCTCGGCCGCGTAAAAAGTAGTTGCCGCCAGCACCTCAGTCACCACGGGTTCCTTGAACGGCTTGGACTTTTCCAAAGCGGCTTTGGAAGCCGTGGCGGTTATCAACTGCGCCGCATCGACCGCAAAAATGGCGGTGCGGTAAGGCGACCCGGCGTCGCAAAACTGGCGGTCTTTCGTGGTCGGGTCGATCGTGCGCCAAAAGTGTTCCACCAACTTTTCGTAGCTCACCTTGGCCGGATCAAACACGATCTGCACCGCTTCGGCATGGCCGGTTTGCTTGCTTGAGACCTGCTCGTAAGTGGGGTTCACCGTGCTGCCGCCGGTGTAGCCCGAAGTGGTGGACAACACACCCGGCACTTTGTCGAAGTCAGACTCCACACACCAAAAACAACCGCCCGCGAAGATGGCTTTCGAAGTGACAGGTGACACCGTTGGCGTTGGCTGCGCCAACGCCAATCCGGCGCAGGTCACCAAAGCCAGTGCTGCAGTGAATCGAATGCTGGTCATGCTTTCTTCTCCTCAATAAATTTCAGCGCCACGCCGTTGTTGCAATAGCGTTTGCCGGTGGGTTTGGGCCCGTCGTCGAACACATGGCCGTGGTGACCGCCGCAACGCGCGCAGTGGTATTCGGTGCGCGGCAGGATCATTTTGAAATCGGTGGTGGTGACAAACGCATCGGGCAGGGTGGCAAAAAAACTCGGCCAGCCGGTGCCGCTCTCAAACTTCATGCTGGCGTCGAACAGCGGCAAAGCGCAACCGGCGCACACGAAGCGGCCCGCACGTTTTTCAGCGTTCAGCGCGCTGGAACCGGGGCGCTCGGTACCCTCGCGGCGTAGCACGTCGTACTGAGCCGGGGTCAAGCGCCGCTTCCATTCGACATCACTCAGGTTCACGGCATCTGCACGCGGTGAAGCCGGCGCAGAAACTGCACCCGCCGACTGGGTTTGCCCGGCCAAGCCCAAAGCGCTCAGCACAGATAAGAAAGATCGTCGTGTCATGGGGTTCCTCAGATCAAATTAAGCCGATTGGTTTGGGCTGCGGCAGGTACAGAACGGATGCATTCAAGAGCACCTGCCCCCTCAGTGTCGTTGGGACACCGGCCGAGTCGGGTTGGTTCATCTCTTCTTCGCAATCATCCCGCCACATCGAAGCGGCAGCAGCTCGACTGAAACCGCGCGAGCAAACCCGCCTGACAACGTTCTGGGGCAAGTCGCCAAAAATCGGCAAGGCGACCAATCTGGTCACCTTCCAGGCCGCTGTTTTGCGCCCACAGCCTGTCCGCGCTGCCTGCTTGTGACATTTCGTGTCAGTGATGAGGTCAAAAGACACACAAAACAGCACCATTTCAGTTGGCACGCCATTCGCAATTGAAACCTCGTTAGAAGCGAAACCCAACCCTCTATAAACCTCTGGAGATAAACAATGAACCGCACATTCAAACGCGCCCAACAAGGCTTCACGCTGATCGAATTGATGATCGTCGTGGCAATTATCGGTATCTTGGCCGCCGTGGCTTTGCCTGCTTACCAGGACTACACCATCCGCGCCAAAGTCACTGAAGGCATCACGCTGGCCGGTGGCTTGAAGATCACTGTGGCTGACAACGGCTCCAACGGGACGCCCACTGCGGCTGGCGGTTTCTTCGGCGGCATGCCAGTAGGCGCAGCAGATACTTTCTGCAGCACTGCCACCTGCGCACTGTTTGGCCTTACTGGTAACAAAAACGTATCCAGCGTTACCGGCACCGCCGCAACAGGAGCTATTGCAGTGGCTTACACCACGGCGATTGCCCCAGCGGCGACAAACTTATTGACGTTGGTACCAACATCGGGCGGCGCTGTGTTGGTTGCCGGTACACCTCCGCCAGCCGCCATTGTCTGGACCTGCTACACCGCAGGTAAGGCAGCGGTTGACGGTGCCACCAACTCCGCCACCCTGCTCGCGAAATACGCACCAGCAACCTGCCGCTGAGCTTTTTTTCTTCCTCACGCAAAAGAGCGCTTCGGCGCTCTTTTTTTTGGGCGAATCCCAACTGTTATCGCGAAGCTGCACGGCGAAAGCTCGTCGAACTGAAGTCCCACTGCAACTTTTGCGGCACCGCACGGTGACCGCGTTCGTCACAGGTTCCGACCATGGCAGCAGGCAGCCACACGATTAAGCGGGTGTTGTGACGCGATCCGTCAAACCATCTTGAAAAGTTCACAGAAATCGAGGCTGATTTCGTTGGCACGCGGCTCGCAATCAGCTTTGCGTCGGCAACATATTGCCTGGCTCGATCAACCTCTGGTGTCACCCTATGAACCGCACGCTCAACAGCACTCGCAACCTCGTCGTTAAACGCGCCCAACGAGGCTTCACGCTGATCGAACTGATGATCGTCGTGGCGATCATCGGCATCTTGGCCTCGGTGGCATTGCCCGCCTTCCAAGACTACACCGTCCGCGCCAAAGTCACCGAGGGCATCACGTTGGCGGGTGGCCTGAAAATCACAGTTGCCGACAATGCTGCCAACGGTACGTTGGCAGCCGACGGCGGCTTGTTCGGCGGTATGCCAGTAGGCGCTGCGAATTTCTTTTGTGGCAGCACTGCAACGTGCGCGTTGTTTGGTGTGAGTGGCAACAAAAACGTCAGCAGCATCACTGGAAGCACTGCAACGGGCGCCATCGCAGTGGAATTTAACAGCGTGATTGCCCCTGCAACGACGAACTTGTTGACCCTGGTTCCTACCTCAGGCGGGGCCTTGCTGGCGGCAGGTACGCCCCCGGTCGGTGTAGTGGTCTGGACTTGCTACACCGCCGGAAAAGCCGCCGTGGACGGTGCGACGAATACCGCCACGCTGCTGGCGAAATACGCTCCTGCGACGTGCCGTTAAATTTTTTTGCTGATGCATCACCTTCAGATATCAAGCCGCTTGAATCTCACAAACACGTCCTTCAACCTGCCCAGTCGACTTCGCGCCGCTGGTCTCCATCTGTTGGTGTCTTTGGCCGCCGCGCTTGCGGGAGGTGTGTTGGTTTTCGGAATTTGGTTTCCAGGCATTTACCGCTCTGTGGCTGGTGGGCGGGAGTTGTTCTTTTTAATCACGGCGGTGGACGTGGTGCTCGGGCCCTTGCTGACATTTGCAGTGTTCAACACGCAGAAGTCGCGAAGCCAACTGACGCGCGATTTGGGCGTGATCGGCTTGCTGCAATTGGCCGCGTTGATCTACGGATTGCATGCGGTTTTTTTGGCGCGTCCGGTGGCCATGGTGTTCGAGGTAGACCGCTTGCGGGTGGTCACCGCTGCGCAGGTTTATCTGCCCGATTTGCCGCTGGCCGCGCCCGCGTTTCGCGCGCTGCCTCTGACCGGGCCGCGACTGTTGAGCACGCGAACGCCCACAGCGGGCACCGAGCACAACGAGGCGCTGATGATGTCGCTGAACGGCGCAGACCGCGCAGAACGTCCTTTGTTTTGGCAACCCTACGAGGCGGCCCAAGCTGACGTGTTGCGAGTAGCCAGGCCGGTGTCGATGTTGCTTGCCAAATACCCAACGCACTCCGCACAAATCACGCAGCGTTTGACCGCACTTGAACTGCCTCCTGCGGCAGCCCGGTTTTTGCCATTGACGGGTCGCGGGGGCGATTGGGTGGCGATCATCGACGCGAATGCACAGCCAGTGCATTACGTGGCGGTAGACGGATTTTTTTAGGTGCTAGATGAAAGCCGCGCTTTCTGCGCGCGCTTTCTCTAACGAGCACTTCTGACCAAACACTTCAAGCCGCCCGCTGACCCAACAGCGCTATGGATCGCCTCATCTGTCCATGCTCAAAAGCAGGCACAAAGTCATCCAACTCAGCGGCTGACAAACCGACCCGCGCATCCGCCCCTACGGTTCGCCAAGTGCCGACGGCATCAATCACCTTAGACAAGATCTGCCGCGCCTGCGCCTTGCTAAGGTCAAAGTAGTCGGCATGCTTCATCAGGTTGTGGATTGACGCGATGGCGCCGGTCTGGTGACAACGCTTGGGCGGTTCAATACAACTTTTGGAATCGATTGACGAAATCCCTAGTACGTTAACCAAATGCCTTGCAGCTGCCCTGCAAGCTCACGCCCTCAAGGGGCAAAGAGCATCCCGAACAGATTGAATCTCCACTGCGATGAGCCCTGTGAAAATGCGTGCATGCACGTCACCTCTCCTCGGCTCAGAGCCGACCCCAAGGCAAATCCTCAAGCCGATGTCAATGCCGTCTGGATTGCCGCCATGGTGGCGGCCGTGGCCGTCCCCAGCTTGCTTGCTTTCAACCTGCCGCCGTCTGCGACTTTCCTCAATCAAGCCACGTCGTTGATCGGTTGGGCGGTGGTGGGCATCGTGTTGGCCGCGACGGTGCCGCTCACCGCCCATCGGCTCAACAGCGCGTTGAAGGCTGCGCTGAGCGCGCTCGTGCTGCTTCTCCTGTCCGTCATCGGCTCATGGTTTTTCGCCGGTCTGCCCTCTGGCCTGACGCTGTCGGCCATCGGCGTCATTGCTTCCACCATGTTGCTGCTTTGGGTCGCAGCCGCTGTTGCGCAAACGGGCCACGGAACCTCGGCCTTCAACGCGTTTTGCATCGCCCTGATCGTCACCGGCGTGTTCAGCACGCTCATTGGCATGGTGCAAGTTTTTGCGCCGCAGTGGGCCGACGGGCAGTGGATCGCCACGGCGTCGGTGCCGGGGCGGGCCAGTGGCAATTTGCGGCAACCCAATCATCTGAGCAGCTTGTTGCTATGGGCTGCGTTGGCGCTGGTGTGGATGTTGGAGATGGGCCGCATCAACCGCAAAAGCGCCGCCGCCCTCGGCAGCTTGTTCATGTTGGGTTTGGTACTGAGTGCGTCGCGCACCGGCACGCTCGGCGTGCTGGTGCTGGCGCTGTGGGGCGCGCTGGACCGGCAGCGCCCGCGCGCCGTGCGCGTGATGTTGCTGTTGTCGCCGCTGGTCTATGCGCTGTGTTGGTTGGGGCTGACCGAATGGGCGCGTGAGACCCACCAGGTGTTTGGCGGCGCAGCGCGTTTGACGGCCGACGGCGACATGTCGAGTTCGCGCTTTGGCATTTGGTCCAACACCCTGGCCTTGATTGCACAGCACCCGTGGTTTGGCGTGGGTTTCGGTGAATTCAACTTTGCGTGGTCACTGACACCTTTCCCGAAGCGCCCGCACGCGTTCTTCGACCACACCCACAACTTGCCTTTGCAGTTCGCGGTGGAGTTGGGTTTGCCGTTGGCGGCCTTGGTGTTGTCGTTGCTGATGTATGCCATGTGGCGGGCCTGGCAAGGCGGCCGCGACAAGTCCAACACCGATGCGCCGATGCCGAGCGTTGATGCGCCGATGCCGAACGTTGATGCGCCGATGCGCACGGCCGCGTTCATGATGGTGCTGATGATGGCGCTGCACAGCCAATTGGAATACCCGCTGTGGTACGCCTACTTTTTGCTGCCCACGGCGTTTGCTCTCGGGTTGTGTTGCGGGCTGGGTTTGGGCAACGAAAACACTGGCAGCGTGAGGAAAGCCCTGAGCGCGTCAGGCCGAACGCGCCCTTTGGTGTTGGCCTCACTGCTGATGTTGGGCGGCTCGGTGGCGGCGCTGTACGACTACCTTCGCGTGGTCGTGATCTTTAGCCCCGGCGATGAGGCGCTGTCTTTGGCTGACCGCATCGATGCCGGCAAGCGCAGTTGGTTTTTTGACCACCACGCGCACTACGCGGCGGTGACCAGCGCAACGCGGCCGTCGGATGAAATGGCCTCTTTCAAGGTTGCGTCGCACTATCTGTTGGACACGCGCTTGATGACCACCTGGGCCACAGCGTTGCATGAGTCGGGCGACACGCCACGCGCCCGCGCCTTGGCCGAACGCTTGATTGAATTTCGCAACCTCGACGCCAAGCCGTTTTTTGAGGCTTGCGGTGTGCCTTTGGCGGTTGATGCGGTGGTGCCGTTTCAGTGCGCGCCGCAAATGCAAGAGTTTGGGTATCGCGATTTCAAATAGGCCAAGCGTGTTTTATCCTCAACGCTGTCTGACCCAGAAAGCAAACCATGACCGCCACCTTCAAAGTTTTCGTCGACGGCCAAGAAGGCACCACCGGCCTGCGCATCCATGAATATTTGGCGCAGCGCGCTGATGTTGAGGTGCTGCGCATCGCGCCCGAGCTTCGCAAAGACGCCGCTGAGCGCGCGCGTTTGTTGAACGCCTCTGATGTGTCGTTCTTGTGCCTGCCAGACGCCGCTGCGGTGGAGGCTGCCGCCCTCGTGATCAACCCAAAAACCTGCCTGATTGACGCCAGCACCGCGCACCGCACCGTGCCCGGCTGGGTTTACGGCCTGCCTGAATTGGCAAAGGGCCAGCGCGAAAAAATTCGCGCCGGCAAGCGCATTGCCAACCCGGGTTGTCATGCCAGCGCCTTCATTTTGTTGATGCGGCCTTTGGTCGATGCGGGCTTGGTGCCGCGCGAC
>JANPNT010000659.1:0-8662 GCA_031427655.1 Burkholderiales bacterium | reverse complement strand
GGGGTGGCGGGCGCCCCCTCGGGCCCGGCCCGCGGGTTTGGGCTGGTCGCGTCGGGGGGTTGCGCCGCTCTTCACGCCCCGCAATCGGCGGCGGGGGTGCTGTTGGGCTGTGGGCGGCGCGCTTCCCTTGGCCTGCTGATCCCTGGCCTGGTCAACGCCCACACCCACGGACACGGCAGCCTGGGCCGCGGTGCGGTGCCCGATGTCGCGCTGGAAGGTTTCCTGGCCGCGTCGCCGGCCATCAACGGCCACCGCAACCTGGACGACCTGGCGCTGAGCGCCACGCTGACGGCGGTCGAACTGCTGAAGAAGGGTTGCACCGCGCTGTTCGACATGAGCGCCGAGAGCCCTCTGCCTACGCTGGCCGGGCTGCATGCGCTGGCGGGCGCCTATGCCCAGGCGGGCATCCGGGCCGTGGTCGCACCGATGATGGCCGACCGCACGCTGTACCAGGCCTACCCCGAGATGCTGGCCGGCCTGCCCGCCGCCTTGCAGCCGACCCTGGCCGCACTTCGGGCCGCCGACCCCGACGTCTGCCTGGCCGTGGTCCGCCAGGCCGCGCGCGACTGGCCCTTCGACAACGCGCAGGTGCGGCTGGGCATCGCGCCGACGATCCCGCTGCACTGCTCCGACGGCTTCCTTCGCGGCTGTGCGGCGCTGTCGGCCGAGTTCGGCCTGCCGTTGCAGACCCATCTGGCCGAAAGCCGTGTGCAGGCTGTCCACGGGGCAAAACGCTACGGCCGCAGTCTGGTGGCGCACCTGGCCGAACTGGGCCTGCTGGGCGAGCGGATCAGCGTGGCGCACGCGATCTGGATTTCGGACGCCGACATCGAACTGTTAGCCCGCGCCGGTGTGACGGCGGTGCACAACCCGCTGAGCAACCTGCGCCTGGGTTCGGGCATTGCGCCGGTCCGGCGCATGCTCGAACGCGGTTTGCGGGTGGCCCTGGGCAGCGACGGCGCCAACACGTCCGATACGCAGAACCTGTTTGAAGCCGCCCGGCTGGCGGTCGGCCTGAGCCGCGTGGTCGACACCGACGAGGCGCGCTGGCTGAGCGCCGCCGAAGGCCTGCACATGGCCACCGAAGTCAGCGCGCGGGCGCTGGGCTGGGGTGATCAGCTGGGCCGCATCATGCCCGGCTACCGGGCCGATCTGGTGCTGCTGGACCTGACCCGGCCCGAATACGTCCCGCTGCGCGACCCGTTGCGCCAACTGGTGCATGGCGAAAGCGGCAGCGCGGTGGACCGCGTGCTGGTAGGCGGCCGGTTGGTGGTGGACGGCGGCCGCGTGCTCACGGTTGACGAAGCCGCACTGCGCCAACAGGCCCAAGCTGCCGCCTTCCGGCTGGACGCGCTGAATGCCGACGGCCGCCACTTGGCCGCGGCCTTGCGACCCGGGGTCAGTGCCTTCTGCTGCGGCATAGGGCCGCACGCCGTGGCATTGCAGGGCTGAGCGGCCGCCGCGCCAGTTCCCTGCAAAACCCGCAGAGCCCGCTGAAGCCCGCTTGAGCCCCGCCTGAAACCCGCTTGTCAATAAGGATCCGGGGGAGGTGGTGCGTCGGGTGGGAACGGCCTTCGTGGCATGCCACCATCAAAGCGCAGGCACGCCGCGGTCTTCCACAGGAATAGGTTGCCAGATGGACCCCTGTAAGCTGCACCCGCTAATGGCCGTAAGCGGCCCGCTACACCCACGCTTCATCCCCGCGCCATCACCCCCGCGCCATCACCCCCGCAACGCCGCCCCCGTGTGACTTGCCTTCACCATCACTCACTCCTCCGGCGCGCACGTAGCCACAACCGCCCCACCTTCAACGCCGCCATCCGGCTTCAAGTCAATCACCCAATCGGCCTCAGCGATCACGTCCAAATCGTGTTTGATCACCACCGCGCAGTTGCGCTGAGTTCAGGGTCGATACGCTGGCCGCAAGTTTTTGCTGCGCTCACTAAAGCACCACCACACCCGCAGCCGGGTCGCTGAAGGCTTGGTGCAACCGATCTGCCCAGACCCGTAGTGCGGTCAGGATCGGGTCGTTGCTTACATTGCCCAGCATCAGGTGAACGAGTCTGGGCCGATACGCACGTGCAGCCACCAATTGCTGGAAATCGTCATCCTTGGAGCAAATCACGAAACCATGCTCGGCCGCGTATGCGCACAACTGGGCATCGGTCGAACGTTCCAGTCCCAAAAGCGCAACCTGACTGCTACCCGGAAACTTGGCCTGGAAGGCTGGCACCAGCCGCCTCGACAGGTTCTCGTCGATCAGCAGTTTCACGCTGCTGCGGCCAAACGAACCTCGTGCGACTCGCAGTCAGCTGCGTACGCCAAACAGCTTTGAATGTCGCTGTGTGTGAGCTCGGGGTAGTCCGCGACGGTCTGATCTGCCGTCTGCCCCAAAGCAAGCCAACCCAGCACGTCACCCTCGCTGATGCGCCGGTCGTGCACGCAAGGACGGCCGCCACGACGCAGTGGGTCGGAGCTGATGGTGTGGTGGTGTTGCGTCATGGCTAGATGCTTCCACATTCAGCGGCGGGCGACAACCTGTGGATGATCAGAGGCTTCGACGCCGATCGGGCCTAATTTATCAACGCTTCAAAAGACGCAGCATCGAAATCCCAGATCAATGAGTCGCGCGGCCCTAGGATTACGGACAATGCAAGGCTCCCGCCCTGCGCAGCTGGTTTTTTTAATGAATGGACGGTGCAGAGCGTGGCGCAAGCTGCACGCCCCAGCTTGAGGCCCACGGGCTTCAACGCTGCATTCAGCTTGAGTTCTGAGTTGCGTCCCAACACCAGCAAATCGAGGTCGCTAGGGCCGGCGTAATAGACGTCTGCGGACGACCCCGTCGATCAACCCCGCGCTGACGCTTGCCCTCCACAACGCGAACAGTGCAAAGTGGTCGCCGGATGGGTTTACTTCAGGACTTGGCTCGCTTGCGCTTCAGCGATCAGCGCATCGGCATCGGCTTGCAGCAAGAAGCGCGCGGCGACGGCCTTGACGGCGGCCCTGGCCACAGCAGCCACGTAGCCTGCGTGCGAGCCGTAGCGCTCCTCCAGCGACAGCCGTGGGTCAGATTTGGCCAGGCGTTCGGCGCGTGTTTTTACGAACGGAAGCATGCCGCCCACGTAGTTGCAGATCTCGTCTTTGTGAAACGGCCTGGCACCGTCGGCTGTGATGTTCCAACCGAGGTAGGTGCCCAAAGGTGCTTCGTTCAGCACCACCGGAACGCCGCCCACTTCGTTGCCATCTGCGTCGACCCGAGGCACCAGCATCTTGATCACTTGCTTGATCGGCGGCGGCGCGTTGGTGGGTATGCCCGACGCGTCGGTGTAGTTGAACTGCGGGCCCCAGTCGTAGTCGAGCACCGGCATGATGAAGTCGGCCTCGGGAACGGTGGCGCGCAAACCGGGCAGTGTTGGAAAGCCCATGGCCGATTTGTTCGCTGCTACCAGATCGGGCAGTCGCTGGGCAGGCTTGCCGCCGTGATCTTTGTCGTCATTGCCACGATCGCCGCGATCATCGTCATCGTCGTTTTCCGACTCGTCATCTTCATCGCGACCCGGTTTGAGCTTGGGGTAGAGGCTCGGCGGTGGTTTCATATCAGCCATCACCCAATTGCGAAAGTGAACGCGCAGCGCGTTGACGGTTTGCGTGTGCGGCATGGGGTTGGCGGGCAACACGCCGGTGCCGAAGTTGTTGCCGGGGCAGCTCGGTGCAGCCAGGGGGACGATGCTGGAATCAAACCCACCCACCCCGCCGCCGTGCGTCGAACTCGGCAGATAGTAGCGGCGCACATTCTTCGGCAGCGGGATGTCTCTCTTCGCGTCGGTGCCCACCCATTCGGGCGTCAGCTTCAACGCCCAGACCTCGGCCGAACCGAAGTGCTCGATGATCTTCGGGCAGGTGTGCGACGCGCGGCAGCGGTCCAAGATGCCGGCTTTCGGCAGCCCGCGCACTTTGTCTTCATATCGAACCCACCACTGCGGGCCTTCGCTGCCGGCTTGGTAAAGCTCAAGCACGCCGTCGGGCTGCGCCCAGCGAAAGTTCAGCGCAATGCGGCGCCCTGCGATGATCGGCCACATGCCTTCGTGCACGGCGCTGTGGTCTTCGGATTCGTTGAAGCCCAGGTGCAACCAACCGCGCAAAAAGTTGCCCGACTGCGAGTTGCCGCGCGCGATGCTGTGCGTCACGCGCTTCGCGACCGGGTTTGCCACGCCGGTGTCGTCGACGATTCCCTTCTTGAAAAACGCGCCCACGTCGCGCCATGCGGCAAACCCGGCACCGAGCAGCAGAGGGTCTTTGGCTTTGAAGGTGACTTGGTAAAGCTTGGCCGCGTCGAAGCCGCCCTTGACGCAAATTTCCGTGCCGTCGGGTGTGCCGGGAAAGGGGTTGGCTGTACTGCAACGCGCCCAAGCCCAGTCGGCGTTGGGCACCTCGACTTCGCCCGTGACCTCGCCGCGCGTTGACTCGCCCGTGCGTGTGACGAGCCTGGATGCGCGCGTGTCCAGTGACGCAGGCTGGTACGGCACGGGGCTGGTTTGCACCAGTAACGGCTGAGAGCCGACACCCGCCCGGTTCACGATGCGCCCGAACACGTCGCCGGTGATGGCGGAGCCATCGAGGTTTTTGACGGTGGGCACGGACAGCCAGTGGCGCGCGCCCACTTCCATCGTGGCGCGCACCAGCGTGCCCGTGATGGCGCTGCCCGCGTTGTCGCCTTGCCAGGCGCTCGCCAGGCCGATGTCGCCGAAATTGCGCTCGGCCACGCCGATGGTGATGGGTGTGCCGCGGTTCGGCACGTCGTGCCACATCATGCCGCTGGCCTTCGTCATGTCGACTGGCCTGGTGAGCACGAAGCTGGCGGTGTAGCGCACCCTGCCGTCAGGGTTTTTGCCCAACTCGATGTCTTGAACAATCGCGTTCAGCGGGTCGCGCGGGTCGAGCTCGCCGAAGGCCCGGCCGGAGACCTGCTCATAGGCCAAGTTCTGCCCAGCCGCGGTGGCGAGTGGCTTCACATCGTCAACGACGATGCGCGTGACACGGGCCTGAACCGGTGCCGCCAAGCTGAATGCGAGGACCGATGCGGTGCAGGCCGCCCAGCGCATCGGCGCTGCCGCGCCGCGCGGAGTTTTGATCATGAGAGTCTCCCGAGGTTTTGTTGGCATTGTCCAGACGCAGTCGGTCTTGCGGGGTCAAAGTTTCAACCCCTGGCTGGCAGCTGCGTGGCCCGTGTGCAGCCAGGTGCCGCCGTGCCCCTGGCTGCAAGTGTGCCCTCGCAAGGGAAATACAGGCACCGCGAAGTCTCGTGGTCGACTTTGGTACGCCAAAACAATGACATGAAATCACGCCTTGGTCCATCAGGCGTCGTGCAAATCCTCGCGATGCCGCTCGGCGACATGCCACTCAGAGGCGAGCTTCAAGGCCCCGCTTCCTACAACTGCACGCCCTTGGTCAGCGCACCGTCTACCACCAAGTTGGTGCTGGTGATGAAGCTCGCTGCCGGGCTGGACAAGAAGGCCGCCGCGTTGGCCAGCTCTTGCGGCGTTCCGATGCGGCCGGTGGGGTTCAGGCCCAGCGCCATCTTGAAGAATTACGGGTTGCCCGTCTCGATCTGGTTCCAAATACTTCTTGCTGATGCCGGCGCCCACGGTGTACTTCGGGTCGACAAAGTTGCCCAGGCGCACTTGCCCGCACTGGCTGAGCCTCATGTAGGCGTCCCGGCGGTCATGGCCGTACTCGGCTTCCATCCACAGGATCAGCTCTTTGTAGGCGATGCGGGTGGCGTCTTCGAGCGGGCGGGCGCTGCCGATGGCCATGATCACGGCTTCGTTTTCAAGCCGTGGCCATTCCATCTGCCAGCCCTTGATGAGGTCGACCTGGATGGTGGTGGTGCTGGCAAATTCCACCGCCGTGCCGCAGACCTCGCCGTCGCCCTGGCAGGCGTGTGCGTCACCGATGAACAGCCGCCCGCCCTCGGTGCGCACGGGCAAGTAGGTGATGCTGCCCGGGCCCATGTCGGGCAGGTCCATGTTGCCGCCATGGGAAGTCGGGTGTGAGCGTGTTGATGAAGTCGATCTCGGGGCTGCAGCTCAGCGTGCCGATGTGCGGCCGGTAGGGCAGCGTGACACGTTGGCTCCAGTACACGCCGTCTTCGTCGAGGTCGATCTTGCGCACGATTTCGGGCAGGTCTTGCGCCAACAGCGCGGTCAGCGAGGTGCCGCTGAGCGCACCGAACTGCGGGATCAAGGCGCAGGTGCCGCGCGGGTTGGCACCCCGCGGTGCCATCTTCTCGATGTACACCGCCAGGACGTCGCCCTTCTGCGCGCCTTCCACCAGGATGTGCCCGTTCTGCGGGTTGACAAAGGGCATGCTGAGCACGCGCGAGGGCAGGTCCTGCTCGGTCTTGACCTTGCCCTCGAATGCGTCGCGTGTTTCAACCACCACGCGGTCGCCGGGACGGATTTTCAGCACCGGGTCAGAGGAGGGGCCGATGGTGTCGTGGTACTTGCCTTGCAGCGTTTCGTTCAGTTCGTGGGTGTCGGGCGTGCGGCCCTGCGCCACGCCACGCTGGCGCATGATCGATTGATTCAGCCAGTCCATGCGCGTCCTTCAAGTGTCCGGGGTGGATGCGGTCTGGCCGCGCCAGGCGACAAGGTCGATTTCGGTGCGCGCGCCTTTGGCCAAGCCCGTCACGCCTATGCAGGTTCGGGCGGGCCGCCGCCCAGGCGCAAAGTGGCTGGCGTAAACGGCGTTCATCGCCGCGTAATCTTCATCGAAGTGCGTGAGGTAAATGCGCACCGACAGCGCGTGTTCCAGGCCCAGGCCACAACCGGCCAGCACGGTTTGCAGGTTCTTCAGCACCTGTCGGGTTTGGGCCTCGATGCCTTCGGGGCAGGGCTCGTTGAGGGAGGTGCCGACGAAGGGCATTTGCCCGGTCACAAACACCCAGCCATCGGCTTCGACGGCGTGGCTAAAGGGCGCGACCGGGTCGGGTGCGCCGGTGATCATGTGAAAAACAGGCGACATCAACGGGCCTTGGCGTGGTTGAAAACAAGCGGAGCTGGAGTGGCGGCCACCGCGACATCTGCGTTGTGCTTGCCCTGTGTCAAGCCAGTAGCGTGCAACCACAGCGCAGCGTAAGGCAAGGCAAGGCCCGACGCACGAACTGTTGCATCTTGAGTGGCGCATGGCTTGCGGTGGCACCGCTCGCAAAGCCCGCTGCGTGCGGCAGTCCTGCGCCTGCTTTGATGACGCCGCCTGCGGCTTCGGGTGCCGCACCTCGGCTTCCAGTCCCAGACCGAAGGCCGCCAGCAATCATGGCGCTCTGTGCCATTTGGATGCCTTGTTGAATGGCGGCACCACCGGTCAGCGCTGATGCCAAGCTGGGCGCTTGAAAACAGATGATGGCCATGAGGATCATGACGATGCAATAGCGAAGGCTTTCGCCGACGACATTGAAACTTGAGCCCAGGAAGCCCCCTTGATCTTGAATAGCTTGAACCAGTCCATCACCCATGAATGCGCTGAGCGCAACGCAAAGAAGGCGAACCAAGTCAGCACGACCGCGTTTAAGCACCATCGACAACCAACTGTCGAAAAACCGCGCTGTAGGTCGCCACGCAAGGCAGAGCACGAACAGCGGCCCAACGGCAATGACGAATGTCAGGAATACCTTTGACAGCGTGATCACGAAAAGCGCGATGCACAGAAAGATCACGTTTCCGATGGCCGTGACAACAGCCGCGAAAACCAAGTCCAGTCGCGTGATCCCAGCGTCCCTTAGCAAGTCGAGCACAAGCTGGCTTGCCTTGTTATTGAACGCATCGAGGATCGCGTGGGGCGTCGTGATCGTTGCGGGATTGGCGACGGTTGGGAGGACTGTCGACGCGACGTCAGTGGCAAGCGCATTGGCCGTGTCCGCGACGTTTGAAATGTAGAAACCTGACTGGAGCGCAAACGCCAGCACCAAGCCAATCTTGAATACCTTCCAGATGAATGTCTGCACCGTTTTCTGAACTTCATTGCGCAAAACCGCCCACCCGTAAAGCCCAACCCAAAGCGTTATCGCTGTTAACGCGACGGGCGTGATGCCTGTTCTCAATGCCGACACAACGCCAATCACGTACGTGTTCAACACGCTATCGAACTGTGTGCCAACCCAGGTAAACATCGCATCACCTCGATCATTGAATAGCGCTGACGGGCAGCGCTTTCTTGCTCACGCACTCGCTGTTGATGTCAGGAAACTGACACTGCATCCACTGGCCTTTGGTTTTCACAATCCAAAGGCGAGGCCTCTTCTCGGTGCCGAAAGTCGATACGCGACAGGTGCCCGGACGGGCGTAAATTTCAGGGCACTCGCGGATGCCTTCGGAGGTTTTGACCATCCTCCAGCCGCTCGCCATGCAGGCCGTGTTGGTTGCTGCGCACGGCGCACCCAGAGTGGCGGGCGGAAGTGGCGGCGTATCCACTTTCATGCTGTCATCCACCGCCTCATTCCCCTTCACAACCTGCGCCACCGCGGGCACCGAAGCAGTGACCATCGCAGCGCACAAACCGACCCACAAACCGCCTATCAAATGAACTCTCCTTTCGCACTCCCGGAAGTTTTGGATTTCCGATCCTGAACCTCGCGAAGCAGAACGGGAAGCCATTGAAACGGATC
>JANPNT010000658.1:0-9672 GCA_031427655.1 Burkholderiales bacterium | reverse complement strand
CCTTGAGCCCCAGCACCGCGCCCATGGTCGCGCCGGTCAGTGTCAGCGGCGCAATCAGCGCACCCGCAAAGGCGGCCGTGGCTGAAGACAATGCATAGGAAAAGGTGATCACCAGGGCGGTGTTAATGCCCATCA
The DNA here is from genome assembly GCA_031427655.1 of Burkholderiales bacterium. Lineage (GTDB taxonomy): Bacteria > Pseudomonadota > Gammaproteobacteria > Burkholderiales > Burkholderiaceae_C > JANYJJ01. Next base: position 9,537 of record JANPNT010000658.1, on the reverse strand, counting down.
GCTTGGCGGCATCGCGGTCATTGAAAGTGGCCACCACGGCCTTGCCGTAAATGGTTTTTCGGTTGAAAAACTCAACGGCTACCATCATCAGCACGGCGCCAATCACCACCAGAATTTCCATCGGCAGCACATTGGCGCCAAAAACTTTGAGGGGTGATTCGGGCAACGGAGAAGGGAATTTCAGGTCGTCGCGGCCCCAGATGTTTTCAGCCACGTTCTTGAAGATGATGCCCAGTGCGATGGTTGACATGATCCAGCCGAACTCGGACTTGATCTTGATCGCCGGGCGCACACCAATGCGCTCGACGAAGGCACCTTGCAGCGCGCCGAACAGGCACACCAGCGGAATCATCAGCCAGTAGTTCACGCCCAAACCCACCAGCGTGAGGCCCACTAACGCGCCCAACATCAATGCGTCGCCTTGACCGAAGTTCAAGGTGTCAGACGTGGCGAAGGTGAGCTGATAGCCGAAGGCGATGACGGCGTAGATCATGCCCAGCGCAATACCGCTGAAGATGAGTTGGGTCAGGATTTGCATGGTGACTCTCGGTGCGTGCTGAAGTAGGTCAGCATATCGGCAGATTGCCGTGAATCAAGACATGACCAAGGTGATCAGTGCCTCAAGAAAAGACGCCGTTGAGGGAGCCTCAAACGGCGTCGGTCTTACCGGAATTTCAACTTGTCGAATTACTTCTTCAAGCGAACTTCAGAAGCCTTCTTCTGGTCTTCAGGGTAGGCGTAAACCACGCGTGAACCTTTGACTTCACCGAACACCGGGATGTTGGCGGTGATGGCTTCGTGGTCGGTCTTGGTGAAGGGCTTGGTGTAGGTTGTGACCACACCTTCAACAGGCGCCTTCAAGTCTTCCAACGCGGCCTTGATTTTTGGGCCGTCGGTGCTGTTGGCTTGCTTGATGGCGGCTGCCAACAAGTACACCGAGTCGTAACCTTGGGCCGCTGACACCGGTGAATCGATGCGCGCGTTTTTCGGGTTGAAAGTTTTCAGGTAGCTGATGATGAACGACTGACGCTTGGGCGTGGTTGGCTCCTGGATGAAGGTTTGCGGCATGCGCGCGCTCTCACCGCCAGGGCCTGCGTTGTCGATGAAGTTGGCCATCGACAGAGTCCAGCTACCGATCATCGGCACTTTCCAACCCAGCTTGGTCATGCCGTTGGCGATTTGCGCCAGCTCAGGGCCAATGCCGTAGGTCAGCACCGCTTCGGCACCGGCTTCTTTGGCTTTCAACAACTGCGCGGTCATGTCGACGTCTTTGACGTTGAACTTTTCAACCGCGACAGCCTTCACGCCCTTGGCGGCCAGCGCTTTTTCCAAGTCATCGCGACCGAGCTGGCCGTAGTTGGTGGAGTCGGCCAGGATGGCGACCTTTTTGTAACCCCTGCGAACGATGGCCTCTTCGACAATCATCGGTGCTTGGATGCTGTCGTGCGCGGCGTTGCGAAAGATGTAGTTTTCAGGCTCTTTGTCGAACTGCTTGGTCACCAGCGTGCCAGTGGCCACGTTGTTCATGACAGGAATCTTGGCTTCTTGAAAGAAGCGGTGTGATGCCAGTGCCACGCCGGTGTTGATGTAGCCGACTGCAGCAACGACTTTTTCTTTGTTGATCAGCTCTTGCGCAATTTGCACACCGCGCTCGTTTTTGGCTTCGTCGTCGCGCTCTACCAGCAGCAACTGACGGCCCAACACGCCACCGGCCTTGTTGATTTCGTCCGTGGCCAAACGCACGCCGTCGCGCATGCTCACACCCATGGAGGACGATCCGCCGGTAAACGGGCCTGCCACGCCGATCTTGATCGGGTCGGCGGCGACGGCCAGCGTGGTCAAACTCGCCAGAACGAGAGCGGTGGTCAATTTAGAAATTCGAAACATGCGGTGTCTCCAACGATTGATGAGCTTGTGGTTGGTTGGTCAGGGTTCGCGTCCTGGTTCAACACTACCCGATTATCTTGAAGCCACGCCCTTTGCCCATGCGCATGACTGCGTGGAAAGCCTGCGTAGTTGTGCATAGGGGAATACGCGCAGACCTTTGAAGGCCGAGTTGGATTCGGTGGCCGCTGCACAATCGGCAGCATGAAATTGAAGGCGAAAATTTGGCTGCTGGCGGTGGCGCCTTTGCTGCTGGCTGTGTCGCTCATCAGCGGTTTGCTGGTGTTTGAGACACAGCGGCTGGAGCGCCAACAGGCCCAAGTTTTGGAAGATGCGCTGGTGGCCAACAAGCAGGACGAGTTGCGCAGCTACATCGCGCTGGCACTGACTTCCATCGAACATTTGTACGGGACGGGCCGCGATGACGACGTAGCCAAGGAGCAAGTCAAAGCGATTTTGTCCAGCATGAACTTCGGCGACGACGGCTACTTTTTTGTGTACGACAACGACGGCCTGAACATTGTTCACCCACGGATGCCCGAGCTCATCGGCCAAAACTTGTGGAATCTGCGCGACTCTGACGGTGTGTATGTGATTCGTGAGTTGACCGCCCGTGCCCGCGAAGGCGGCGGCTACCAGCGCTACCGTTGGCCGAAGCCGTCCACCGCAAAAGTCGAGCGCAAGCTGGGCTACGCGGTTGAGCTGAAAAGGTGGGGTTGGACCCTGGGCACCGGCATTTATCTGGACGACGTCGACGCGGCCGCAACACGGCTTCGCGACAACTTGCTCAGCAGCGTGCACCAAACTTTGCTCGGCTTGGCCACTGTGGCGATGATCGCGGCGCTGGCGGTTTTTGGTGGTGGCCTGGCTTTGAACATCAGCGAGCAACGCCAAGCCGACCGCAAGCTCAAGGTCATGGCGTTTCGCGTGGTGACCTCACAAGAAGAAGAGCGTGCGCGGGTGTCGCGCGAGCTTCACGACCACATTTGCCAACTGCTGGTGTCCATCAAATACCAGTTTGAGTTGGTGGGCCACCGCATCAAGCATCCGGGCGAGCAACCCGTCACGGGCCTAGACAAAGAAATCACCTCCTTGTCCCAAGCCATAGGCGAAGTGCGCCGCATTTCGCACGGCCTGCGTCCTGCGCTGCTCGACGATTTGGGCTTGCCTGCCGCGCTGAAGCAAATTGGCAGTGAACTTGCGCAGCGCACTGGGTTGACAGTGCTGGTCTCGCCTACGCAGCGCTGCGACAAGCTGCCGGAGTTGCAAGCTGTCAGCCTTTTCCGTGTGGCCCAAGAGGCGCTTCGCAATGTGGAGCAGCATGCGCAGGCCGCGAACGTCGAGGTGCATTTGGACGCCTCAAATGATCAGCTGGTGATGTGCATCACTGACGACGGCTGCGGCTTTGATGTGAAGAACGTTGAGTTGAGTCGCGACCGTGGCATTGGCCTGAGCAACATGCGCGAGCGGGTCGAGCGCAACGGCGGTAATTTCGATTTGGTGTCCAGCCCTGGCTGTACTGCGTTGACCGCCAGCTTTCCGTTGGCGGAGGCAGCATGAACCCTGTTTCAACTTCCGACATCCGCTTGGTGATTGTTGATGACCATTCGCTGGTACGAGACGGGCTCAAAGCGCGTCTCTCGGTGGTGGCTGGTTTGCAGGTGATCGGGGAAGCTGGCAGCGGCATCGACGCGCTGAGATTGGCTGAACTTCATGAGCCCGACTTGATGTTGGTGGATGTGGGCATGCGTGGCATGAACGGCATTGAGTTGGCCAGCGCGCTGCGCGAGCGCCATCCGCGCATCCGCGTCTTGATGCTCAGCATGTTTGACAACCGCGAGTACGTGCTCAGCGCCATCCGCGCGGGCGCACGCGGCTATGTGCTGAAAGAGTCACCTACCGAAGAGATCATTGCGGCCATCAGCGCGGTGTGGGCCGGTGGCAATTACTTCAGCGCGCAGGTGGCCGCGATGGTGGCGCAAGTCGCACCGTCGGCGTCGCAACTGACCAGCCGCGAGCATGAGATTTTGTTGCTGCTCGCGCACGGCGGCAGCAACAAAATGGTGGCCAACAAACTGGACATCAGTGTGCGCACAGTGGAAACCCACCGACTCAGCTTGCGCCGCAAATTGGGTGTCGACTCCGCCAGCGATTTGCTCAAGATCGCAGTGAGCAATGGCTGGACCACGTTGTAGGGATTTTTCCCCGCGTACCGGTACGTGCGACCCGGGAACAAAGTAATGTGTTGTCTTTCCTGCGTGCTCCAAACGCGTTTGTGGCCTTCTTCAACTACTCGCTGCACCATGCTTTTCCTGCTGTCCCCCGCCAAAACGCTCAACTTCGAAACCCCTGCGCCTTTCAAAGCGCAAAGCACACCACCTTTCGTTGCCGAGTCGGCGGAGTTGATCAATGTTTTGAAAACCAAATCGGTGGCTGAAATTGCCGCGTTGATGGATGTGTCGGATCCGCTTGCCGCGCTCAACGTGGGCCGCTACGGCATTTGGAGTCCGCGCTTCACGGCGCGCAACAGCAAGGCCGCGCTGTTTGCTTTCAACGGCGATGTGTACGAAGGGCTCAGCGCCGCCACGCTGAGTCAGGCCGATGTGCAGTGGGCGAATCAACACGTGGCGATCTTGTCGGGGCTGTACGGCGTGTTGCGCCCTCTGGACCGCATGCAGGCGTATCGGTTGGAGATGAGCACCACGCTGGAAAACTCGCGCGGCAAAAACTTGTATGGGTTTTGGGGCGACAAGATTGCGCTGCACTTGAATCAGCGCGTCAAAACCGATGCGTCGCCGGTGATCGTGAATTTGGCGTCGCAGGAATACTTCAAAGCAGCCGACCGCAAAGTGCTGAGGCCGCGCGTGATCGAGTGCGTGTTTGAAGACTGGAAAAACGACCGCTACAAGGTCATCAGTTTTTTTGCCAAACGCGCCCGCGGTTTGATGGCGCGCTTTGCCATTGAACAGCGACTGGTCACGCCGCAAGGTTTACAAGGCTTCAATGTGGACGGCTATGCGTTTGATGCGGGCAGCTCGGAAGCTGAGCGCTTGGTGTTCCGTCGTCGCGCTGACTAGACCGACTTGTTTCCCGTCACAGGGCGTGCAAAACTAGGTCATGAGTGCCCAGCACATGACCCCCGATTTGCGCCGCTGGATCCTGACCCAGGTCAGCGAAGGCCACAGTGCGGATTCGATTTTGCAAGCCATGCGCGCCAGCGGCTGGAATGACGCGGTGGCCTTGGCGGCGTATGACCAAACGCTGAACGAGGGTGGTGTCAACGCAGCTGCATTGAGTGCGGGCTCACCGCGTAGCGCAGTGCCGGAACCGCATCTGCCAGACGGCGCGCACGAGATCGAGGTTGCAGGCTGCAAAGTTCACATCGTTTCTTCGCTGCGCGAGCCCCGCGTGATTGTTTTTGGGGGCCTGTTGTCGCACGACGAATGCGACGAATTGGTGGCCCTGGCCCAAGCCCGGTTGGCCCGATCAGAAACCGTGCAAGTCAGCACCGGGGGCAGCGAGGTGAACACCTCGCGCACCAGCGAAGGCATGTTTTTCGGGCGCGGCGAAAACCCACTGTGCGCGCGCATCGAAGCGCGGATCGCGGGGCTGCTTAACTGGCCTTTGGAGAATGGCGAGGGTCTGCAAATTCTTCGCTACAGCCCCGGTGCCGAATACAAACCGCACTACGACTACTTTGACCCCGCGCAGCCCGGCACACCTGCCATCTTGAAGCGCGGGGGCCAGCGCGTGGCGTCGCTGGTGATGTATTTGTCGGCACCGCAGCGTGGTGGTGCGACGGTGTTTCCAGATGTGAATTTGGAGGTCAGCCCGGTCAAGGGCAACGCGGTGTTTTTCAGTTACGACCGCGCACATCCAGCGACACGCACCTTGCACGGCGGCGCGCCTGTTTTGGAGGGCGAGAAATGGGTGGCCACCAAGTGGCTGCGACAGGGTCGGTTCGAATGAATCGTGGACGTGAAAAAAACTTGTCAACCAAGCCAAACGAGGGGGCGTTGTGGACAGCATGCGGGTAGGTCTTTATCCGCTACAACCACCCCGGAGATACACATGAACAAGATCCTCGCCGCACTCGTCGCTTCTCTCTTCACCATGGGCGCTTTCGCTCAAACGTCGGCTCAAACCGCATCGCCTGCAGCTGCTGTCAAGCCAGTGGCCGCTGCCGCCGCACCTGCCGCCGCGACTGCCGCTGCACCAGCCATGAAGAAGGAAATGGCCGCCAAGAAAGTCAAGAAAAGCAAGAAAGCGAACAAAGCCAAGAAAGCTGCTTAATTCAGCTTCGCTGGTTCGCCAGCACAACAAAAAACCGGCCTCGGCCGGTTTTTTGTTGTGCAACTTGCTTCGGCCGTTTTTTTCACCCAGGCTTAAGCTGCGTTTGCATTTATGTGACGGGTGATGTGGTTTGTGGGGGTTGAGTACACACCCTCCAGCCGCTAAAACCTTGGCTGTTCCACAAGGACGCTGCCATGCAAACTCAGAACAAGACCGACGGTGCCCACCTTCCATTGGTGGGCGAAGTCGCTCGGCCCTCGCAACGCGAGGTGATTTCCACCGGTGACCACGCCACGGCGGGAATGCCTGCGCCGGGCAAGCGTGCACCGATCATTGCGCTGCACGGCGTGGGTGATTTTTCCCCCGGCGATGTGATCGAAGAAATCGCTCGCGACCCCTCCTTTTCGCGCAGCGATGACTTTCGCCGTGAGACCGTCTTTGCCCGCAATTACCGTTACACCGTGCTCATGGAAGGTCGGCCCGGCGATGGCAAGGCCAATCAAACCCGCATGCTGGAGGTGAACTGGTCTGAGGTCAGGCGCGCAATGCCAAATGTGACCGGCCTGCTGCGCAACTTCGTGGCCGTGTTGTTTGCCTTGAACCGAATTGCCGTGTTTGGGGCCAACCGCTCACAGGCGTTGAGCGCGCCCATTGCCACCGGGGTTTTTTCCTTGTGGATGGTGGAAGGCTTGATGGTGTGGGCGTCGTTGATCCCAGCCTTGTCTACTTTGTTGTGGCAGTTGGATCAGGGTCAGCGTTTTGCGGCAGGTTTATTGGTGGCCAGCGTCACGGCGTACGTGGCCTATGCGGTTCGTCGCTTGAGCACCCCCATGGCGTTGGGCGGCCTGCTGTTTTCATGTTTTGCAATTTGGGCAGGCTGGCTGACGTGTTTCAACCAAGGCGGACACAAGAGCTTCGCCGGACTGGCGGCGGTTTTGCATGTGTGGCTGACAGTGGCTGCTACAGGTGCCGTGCTGATTACTGCATTGGAAATTTCCTTGCGGCCTGCGCCCATTGAGGCACGCGACGAAGTGCGCTGGCTGCACCGTTTGTCTCGCATTGCCTGCTTGTGGATGCCTTTGGTTCTGATGGTGTTGCTGCAGCCGCTGAGTGTGTCGGGCTTGCTGTTGCCGATGGAGCCAGAGATGCGCAAGAACTGGGGTTACGCGTTTTCAGCAGATCTGCCCTTTGACCCCGAAGACGTGCAACGCGCCGTCAGTTGGATTGCCCTGGCTTTGGCAGGCACGTTGCTGCTGGGTGCCCTGCAGTTCAAGTTGATACAGCGCCGTGGCCGCAATGTCGCGGTGTGGCTGGCCTGGGGTGTGGGCTTGGGTTTGTTACTGGTCGCGCACGCCATTGAGGGCCAAGCCTTTCAGGCCTGTGATTTGTGCAAACGTGGTTTGCATCTGGACTGGCTGCTGGCCGTTGGCGTGATGTTGATCGCGGGAGGCTTCGTGACTCGGCTGCTATTTTCGCGTTCTGATTTGGCGCAAGACGCAAATGGTCGGCGGTGGTATCCGGCCGGATCATTCGCCCGGTTTTGGGCCAGCTTGTTGTTGGTGGTGATGCCCTTGGTGTTGACGGGTGCGCTGAGTTGGCTGATGTGGCAGGTTTTTCAGCAGCGAACCATGCACAACATCGGGCCGATCAAAACCGACTCCGCCCAAATTTTCATGGAGTCCACCAAGTACGCGCTGCTCTTGGCCCCGCTGGCCACGAAGCCCTTTGCCGCGTTTCTAGACGCTTTGGGCGATGTGTTCTTTTTTCTGGTGCGCCAGCGCAATTTGAACAGCCGCTTGGACACCATGCCGCGCTTGTGGAAGGCGCTTCAGCATGTGCACACCGACGTCAACGGCTCGCACTACATCGTGTTCGCGCACAGCCAAGGCACGGTCATCGCAGCGGCCATGTTTTCACGCATGGTGCGGGTGCTGTCACGCTCGCAAATTCGGCTCACCTTGGTGACGGTGGGATGCCCTGTTACCACGCTGTTTCGCAACTTTTTGGGTGTGCGCTTGGGCGTCGAGTTTGCCAATTTATGCTTGGCGCACCCGGACCGTTTCCGTTGGTTCAATCTGTGCCGACCGGCCGATTACATCGGCGGTGCGGTCGAATTGGACGGTGTGGTGAACCGCGATTTGCTTACCGAGGGCGACCACGTGGGTTACTGGTGCGACCGCGAATTGCTGAGCTGGCTGCAGGCGCTGTCCGAAGGGCGCGAGGCTTGAAACTGCAAGGCTTTCAGCGCTGCATTTGAGCGGAGCTGAGGATGCGAATGCCGGGTGCTGATTCCAGCATCGCGGTCACCATGGCGCTTGCTACTGAGGTCGCCGCAATGGGGCGAACGCTGCGTGGCACCCAACCCATCACCGGGCCCAGCAAGCGCATGGCCCACTCCTCGCCTCTGCGCTGAGGCTGCCCCAGCGCGGCGCGATTGCCGAGCATCAACGACGGCTGCGCAAAGACCACAGTTCTGTAGCCCATTTCAGACAAAGCAGCTTGCATCTCACCCTTGACGCGGTTGTAGAAGACGCGGGAACTCACATCAGCACCCATGCTGGACACCACGGCCAATCGGGCGGCACCTGCTGCGCGGGCAGCGCGTGCGGTGTTGACCACTGCGTTGAAATCAACCAGCCGAAATGCAGCCTCTGTGCCAGCCACTTTGATGGTGGTGCCAAGCGCGATGTAGACGTCGTCAATTGGCGGCAACGAAGGCAGCGCGTTGAAGTCCACCACATGTGCGGTCAGCCTTGCGCTGGAGGTGGAGCGGGGCAACGCGTGTCGCACCAGGGCGTGAGTGTGGCCGTAGGCGCTTGAAGCCAGCAGCAAGGGCAACAAAGCCCTGCCGACCAGGCCGGATGACCCGGCGAGCAAGGCCGTGCGATGTGTTGATTTTGATGAAGCGTTCGTTGCGCTGCGGGTGGCGGTCATCGAGCCATGCTAGCCGCGCATCGCTTTAGATTTTCAACGCGCGTGTTCAACGCGCGTGTTCAACGTTTCGGGGGTGCCGGACGCGGCACGGCAGGTCGGCCGTCGCGGCGCGCTTCAGGGCGTGGGCCCTGTGCTTGATTCGTGCCGGGAGCACGTGGCTGTTGTTGTCCTGAGCCGGAGCGAGCAGGTGTTTGACCTCCACCGACGCTGCCGTAGCCACCGCCGCCGCCAGAACGCGACGGCGCATTGCGCGAGTCGCTTCGACCGCCACCGCCACCACCACCACCACCACCCGAGCGACCACCACCGCCGCCGCTGCGACCACCACCGCCGCCGCCGCCGCCGCCGCCACCGCCACCAGAGCGGAAGCCGCCGCGACCCGCGCCTTCGCCAATCACCATGCGACCCAGCACGATGGGCTCAGGG
>JANPNT010000657.1:0-2403 GCA_031427655.1 Burkholderiales bacterium | reverse complement strand
CGCACTCAGGTCATTCCACTGCGTGCCAGGGTTGGCCACGAACTTGACGACTTTGCGGAAAAAACTGGTGGCGTCTTTGGGGTCCGTGGTCATGGGTGACAGTTTGGGTTTCGGCGCTCAGTCGCCGAACATTTTTTGCTTCAACTCGCGGCGCTGCTGCGCTTCGAGCGACAAAGTTGCCGTGGGGCGTGCAATCAAGCGACCCAAACCAATGGGCTCCCCGGTTTCGTCGCAGAAGCCGTAGTCACCGGCGTCAATGCGCACGATGGACTGAGAAATCTTTTTCAGCAACTTGCGTTCGCGGTCGCGGGTGCGCAACTCGAGCGCGTGTTCTTCTTCGATGGTGGCGCGGTCGGCCGGGTCGGGAACGATGGACGTGTCTTCGCGCAGGTTCTCGGTGGTTTGACCGGCATTGCTGAGCAAATCGTCCTTGAGCGTTTGCAAACGAACCCGAAAAAATTCGAGTTGCTTGTCATTCATGTACTCGGCTTCGGGCATGGCAAACAGCTCAGCGTCGCTCAATTCCTTCCCGGCCTTGGTTTTCCAGGCATTCGCCAACTTGGGGTCCATCTTTTGCACTGGCTTGGGCGCGTCAGTCATGACTTGATTCATGACACGCGTGGGTGGCCGAGGTGGTGCAAAGCGGTCGGCAAAGCGCGAGGTGGGCGGTGGCAATGGAACGACAGCCTGAACGATTTGCGATGCACGGCCTCGACCGCCGGCGCGAGGCGCTTTGGCCGGTGCGGCCACTTTGGCGGGCGCGGTGACAACGGCGGCAACCACGGCCGGTGCAACTTCAGGAACTGACTTGGGGGAACTGGAAACTTTCAATGGAGGCGCAGTCTTAACGGCCGACTTTGCAGTCGGCGTGGGTGACGATTTGGAAATCGGTTTGGCGCTCGCCTTGACGGCGGGCACTGGCATAGGTTTAACGGCCGATTTGGCAGAAGGTTTAGCCGCAGATTCAGCGGTTGGTTTGACCACTGGTTTCGCGACAGCCTTGGGAGCAGGTTTGGCCGGCGCTTTGGCTGGCTTTACGTTGGGCTTGGCGACCGGCTTGTGTGTCACCTTAGGCGACGCTTTCACAACAGCTTTGGACTTGCTTTTGGATGCAGGCGCGGTTTTTTTGCCCGCCACCGGTTTTTTTGCAACTGCCTTCTTGACCGGAATCTTGCTCAATGAGATCTCCTCGAAGCGCTGGTTATACCCGTACGGCTTGTGGCGCAGGCTCCGCAGACCCGTTTTCGCGCGTCGCGGATTGTAGCCACGCTGGTGAAGCCTTCCGGCGCGCGAAACAGCCCCGCCAAAACCTGTTTCAAGCCACGCATTGCTCCAGGCCTTGCAAAAAGATGTCTTGCGGCAGGTCGATGCCGATGAACACCATTTTGCTCATCTTCTTTTCGCCGGGCATCCAACGCGGCCCCATGTCGCTGCCCATGAGCTGGTGCACACCTTGAAAGATCACCTTGCGCTCGCTGCCCTTCATGTGCAGCACCCCTTTGTAGCGCAGCATCTTGGGGCCGTAAACCTGAACAATCGCGCCCAAAAAGTCTTCCAGCTTGGCTGGGTTCAGGGCTTTATCGGCGCGAAAAACAAACGACTTCACGTCGTCGTCGTGAGCGTGGTGGTGCGGGTGGTCGCAGTTTTCGTCGTGGACGTGGTCGTGGCCCTGCCCTTTGTGATCGTGCGCGTCTGGCTTCAGGAAGTCGGGGTCGATGTCCAGCTTGGCATTCAGGTTGAAGCCCTTCAGGTCAAACACCTTGGCCAGCGGCACCTCGCCGAAGTTCACCGCCGTTTGCGGCGCGCGCGGGTTCATGTGCTTGATGCGGTGTTTCAGCGCCTCCAGCGCCTCAGGCTCGACCAAATCGGCCTTGCTGAAGAAAATTTGATCGGCAAAGCCCACCTGCATGCGCGCTTCCTGGCGATCGTTGAGCTGCTGCTGTCCGTGCACAGAATCGACCAAGGTCAGGATGCTGTCAAGCAAGTAACTTTCCGCAATTTCGTCGTCCATGAAGAAGGTTTGCGCCACCGGGCCGGGGTCGGCCAGGCCGGTGGTTTCAATCACCACGCGGTCAAACTGAAGCTCGCCTTTGCGCTTTTTCTCGGCCAAATCGGCCAGCGTGGTGCGCAGGTCCTCGCGAATGGAGCAACACACGCAGCCGTTGTTGAGCTGGATGATTTGCTCTTTGCTGTCTTGCACCAAGATTTCGTTGTCGATGTTCTCGGCGCCAAATTCGTTTTCGATCACGGCAATTTTTTGCCCGTGGGCTTCAGTGAGCACGCGCTTGAGCAAGGTGGTTTTGCCCGAGCCAAGAAAGCCGGTGAGGATGGTGGCAGGGATGAGAGCCATAAATGTTTCCTGAGGTGGTTTAGCGAATTTCACGCAACTGAATAAGCTAGCAC
>JANPNT010000656.1:0-3480 GCA_031427655.1 Burkholderiales bacterium | reverse complement strand
TCAGCCGCGCCATCATGGGCCAACCGGAAATGATGTTGCTCGACGAACCCAGCCTCGGTTTGAGCCCCAAGCTGACCAAAGAAATTTTTGAAATTGTGGTGCGCATCAACCGCGAACGAGGCACCACGATTTTGCTGGTGGAACAAAACGCCAACATGGCGCTGAACGCATCGGACTACGGCTACGTGCTGGAAAACGGCCGCATCGTCATGGAAGACCGCTGCGATGTGCTGCGCGAAAAAGACGACATCAAAGAGTTTTACCTTGGTATGAAAGAAGAAGGCGTGCGCGGTGAGCGGCGCTGGAAGAAGAAAAAGAATTGGCGCTAGTCACTTGAGCAATCGACCTGAGCAATCGACATGAGCAATTTGTGGGATCTTGAACATCTGAAGCCAAGCTCGGAATTGGCCGTCGCAGGCGAGACCATGGCGGCCGTGTTTTGGAACGGCGTCAAGAAGCGCGGCGACGGCGTTTTCATGCGTCAAAAAGAACTGGGCATTTGGCGCAGCTGGACCTGGAACCAAACCGCCTCCGCCGTCGGCGAAATTGCCCACGGCTTGATGGCGCTGGATTTCAAAGCGGGCGAATGCGCCTCTATCTTGGCGAACACCGTCGTTGAATGGGTGCTGGCCGACGTGGCCGTGATGAGCGTGGGGGGAGTTTCCAACGGCATTTACCCGACCGACGCGGCGAGCCAAGTGCATTACCTGTGCGAAGACTCCCGCACCACGATTTTGTTTGTCGAAGACGAAGAGCAGCTCGACAAGGCGCTGTCGGTGCGCGACAAGCTGCCCCTGCTGCGAAAAATCGTCGTCATCGACATGGACGGCCTGCGCGACCTGCGCGACCCGAACGTCATCAGCCTGAAGGCGCTGCGCGAGTTGGGCCGCGCTCACATCAAGCACCACCCCGGCGAGTTGCAGGCGCGCGTAGATGCTTGCCGCCCTGAAGACTTGGCCATCTTGGTCTACACCTCGGGCACCACCGGCAAGCCGAAAGGTGCCATGCACAGCCACCGTGGTTTGGTCTACGCCGTGCGCGGTTACGGCAACATCACACCGCAAGACGAGCGCGACGAGCGCATGTGCTTTTTGCCGCTGTGCCACATTGCCGAGCGCTTGGGCGGCGAGTTTTTCTCCATCTACTGCGGCGCCAAGCTCAACTTCGTTGAGAACCCCGAGACCGTTCCCGAGAACGTGCGCGAGATCGCTCCCACGGTGTTCACCGCCGTGCCGCGGGTTTGGGAAAAGTTTTATTCGGGCGTGGCCATCAGCCTGCGCGAAGCCAGCAAATTGCAGCAGTTGGCTTACGGTTGGTCGATTGGCGTGGGCACCCGCATTGCCGATTTGGTGTTGGCAGGCCAACCGGTGAGTGGCCTGTTGAAGCTGCAATTTCGATTGGCGCGTGTGCTGGCGCTCGACAACGTGCGCAAGACCATCGGCATCCACAACGCACGTTTTTGCGTCACCGGTGCAGCACCCATTTCGCCCGATTTGGTGAAGTGGTATTTGGCGCTGGGCGTGCCGATGCTCGAGGTCTGGGGCATGACTGAAACCTGCGGCGCGGCCACCTACACGCCGCCCGGCGGCATACAGCCCGGCTTCATCGGCTTGGCTTGCCCCTACAACGAAGTCAAGGTCGACACCGTGACCGGCGAGCTGATGGTGCGCGGTGCCAACGTGTTCATGGGCTACCTGAACCAGCCCGAAAAAACGGCCGAAGCCATCAACGCGGACGGCTGGTTGCACACCGGCGATGTGGGCTCGGTCGATGCGCGCGGCTATTTCAAAATCACCGACCGCATGAAGGACATCATCATCACCGCGGGCGGCAAAAACATCACGCCAAGCGAGCTGGAAAACGACCTGAAGTTTTCGCCTTACATCACCGACGCGGTGGTGATTGGCGACAAGCGGCCTTACCTGACTGTGATCGTGATGGTCGACCAAGAAAACGTGGAGAAGTTTGCGCAAGACAACGACATTCCGTTCTCTAACTACCTGAGCCTGACGCGCGCGCCCGAAGTGCAAGCCTTGATTCAAGGCGAGCTGGACCGGGTGAACAAGAAGTTTGCGCGAGTTGAGCAGATCAAGAAGTTTTTCTTGCTGGAAACGCAACTTACCGCCGAAGACGAAGAACTCACGCCCACCATGAAACTCCAACGCAAGCTGGTGGAAACGAAGTACGCAGATCGAATCAACGCGCTGTATGCGTGATGCAACGCTGCAGAGCGCGCGGCATTCATCTTCGTACTCGCGTTAACCACTAATTCTTTTTTCATTTGCCAAGCGTTTAGCAACCACCTGTTCCAACCCGAGGAGACATTCAATGAAATCCAAAACTCTTGCCACCACGCTGACCGTGCTGGCAGCCGCTGGCTTAACCACCGCGGCAACCAGCGCGATGGCGCAATCGAAGGTGCCTGCGCAAGGCGTTGCCAAAGACGAGCTGACCATCGGCAGCATTCAAGATTTGTCGGGCCCGCTGGCGGGTTTTGGCAAACAAATTCGCCTCGGCATGATGCTGCGCGTTGACGAGATCAATGAGCAAGGCGGCGTGAACGGTCGCAAGGTCAAGCTGCTGGTTGAAGACTCGGGCTACGACCCGAAGAAGGCCGTGTTGGCAGCGCAGAAGCTGGTGAACCAAGACAAAATTTTCGCCATGATTGGCCACTTGGGCACCGCGCAAAACAACGCCGCCATGCCGGTGCAGTTTGAGAAGAACGTCATCAACTTCTTCCCCGTCACGGCCGCGCGCGAGATGTACGAGCCGTTCAACCGCCTCAAGTACGCCTTTGCCGCGACCTACTTTGACCAAATGCGCAACACCTTGCCGCGCTTGGTGAAAGAGAAAAACGTCACCAAAGTCTGCACGATTTACCAAGACGACGAGTTCGGTCTGGAAGTGCTGCGCGGTGCCGAAGCCGGCCTGAAAACCATGAACATGGACTTCGTGGAGAAGACCTCGTACAAGCGCGGCGCAACCGACTTTTCATCGCAAGTGGCGCGCATGAAAGCGGCAGGCTGCGAAATGGTAGTGCTTGGCACCATCATTCGCGAAACCATCGGCACCATCGGCGAGTCGCGCAAGACCGGCTTCAGCCCTGTGTTCTTTGGTTCCAGCGCGGCCTACACCGACCTGATCCACAAGCTGGGCGGCAAAGCCATGGACGGCCTCTACGCCACCATGACCGTACAAAACCCGTACCTGGACGACACGTCGAAGAATGTCAGTTTCTGGGCCAACAAGTACAAAACCAAGTTCAGCGAAGACCCGACGGTGTTCTCGGTTTACGGCTACAACGCGATTGACACCTTCTTGCGGGCTTCTCAAAAAGCGGGCCCCAACCTGACCACCGACAGCTTCATCAAAGCCATGGACACGATGGTCATTCCCACCGACATGTTCGGCAGCCCGGAGTCGCGCTTCGGTCCACAGAAACGCCTGGGCAACGATCTGTCGCGCCTGTCGCAGCTGCAG
>JANPNT010000655.1:0-1705 GCA_031427655.1 Burkholderiales bacterium | reverse complement strand
TGCGCCGCGTGAGCAGCAGATGCTGTCGCACAGTAGCGACCCACTAGACGCCATCCGTCTATTGGACTTGCACCAGGAGTCAAGACAAAAACCTGCGACCCCAACGAACCAGCGCCTCAGCTCTGCGGCAGCGATGCCCACGGGTCAGCGTTCCGCTGTGCGGACAAAGAACGTGGACGAGATGTCGCCGCAAGAGTATTGGCGCTACCAAGATCAATTGGATAAAGATTCACTGAAAGATTAACGATGCAAAATTACAACACGGTTTCCTCGCGAAACCTGATCATGGCTGAGCGCACGATGCTCAAGCGGGCGGAGCCTATCAAGGTTCTGTCTACCTTTGGCGTGCAAAAAGAAGTGCCGACGAACAAGACCGATACGGTCGTGTTTCGTCGCCCATTGCCGCTGGATGCCGCCCTTTCCGGCGCAGCCCAGGGCGCTCCACAGGTTGACCCGGCGGGCTACATCTTGCAGGAGGGTGCCACACCCACCGCGCGCAGCATCAGCTACCAGGATGTCACCGTCACGCTGCAAAACTACGGTGTGCTGATGAAGCTGAGCAGCAAGTCCGAGCTGATGTACGAGGACGACATCCCCGGCGACATGGTGAAAATTGCGGGCGAGCACATGGGCACCATCGAGGAGATGATCGCCTTTGGCGTGGTTCGCGGCGGCACCAATGTGGTGTTTTCCAACGGCGCGGCCCGCACTGCGGTGAATACCGCCCTGAGCCTGTCCAAGCTGCGCCAGGTGGTGCGAAACATTGAGTCGGCCCACGGCAAAATGGTGACCGAGAAGCTGGCGGCGGGGCCGAACTTTGGCACGTCGGCGGTGACGGCGGGCTACCTGGTGTTCATCCACACCGACGTGTCCTCGGATGTGCGCAACATCCCTGGTTTTACGCCTTGGGTTGAGTACGGCAGCGCCAAGAAAGCGCACGAGCGCGAGCTGGGTGCGGTGGAGGAGTTCCGCTTCATCACCAGCCCGTACTTCCGCCCTTGGCTGGTGGCCGGTGGTGCGGTGGTGGCGGGTGCGTTCCTGTCCAACGGCGGCAACGCGGGCGTGGTTGCTGACGTTTATCCGGTGATGGTGGTGAGTGCCGAGGCCTGGGGCCAGGTGGCGCTCAAGGGCATGGGTTCGATCGATATCACCTACCTGCCCGCCCGCCAAAAGAGCCACGCGAACCCGTTGGGGCAGTTTGGCTACGTCGGCGGCACGTTCTGGAAAAACGCAGTGCGCTTGAATGAGAACTGGCTGGTTCGCCTGGAAGTGGCGGTGACGGCTCTGTAATAAAAAGCCGGGCTTCGGCCCTGCTTTGCAACAAGGAAAAATATGTCTTACCAAAACGCATTCAACACAATCGCCGCCCTGTCAGCCTCCGAGGCGCAGGACATGGCGCGCGAGTTCAATCTGCTGCGTGCAGAGCTGGACGACGTTAGAACCAAGTACGCCGCCCTGGTGGCGCTGTTGGTTGCAGCCACCGTCCTGGGCGCAGGCTACAGCACGGGCACCACGCTTGGCGCGCGTCAATTCACTCCCACTTAAATCAAAGGACGAAACAATGTCTATTACTCTCCAAGGCGCAACCGCCATCACGCTGGCGCTGAACTCGGGCGCATTTGCCACGGGCGTGACGACCTCGCAATTCAGCAACGCGGCGGCGATCAACTATGCGATCAACGGCAGCCACCAGGCGCAAAAGGGC
>JANPNT010000654.1:0-21248 GCA_031427655.1 Burkholderiales bacterium | reverse complement strand
TGGCACTGACCGGCACCGCCTTCGCTCAAACCAAGTGGGATTTGCAGGCCGCCTACGCCGCGACCAACTTCCACACTGAGAACCTGATTCAGTTCGCCAAAGAGGTGGATGCCGCCACCGCAGGCAAGCTCAAAATCACCGTGCATGCCAACGCATCGCTGTTCAAAGCAAATGAAATCAAGCGCGCCGTGCAAGGCGGGCAAGCGCAGATCGGCGAGGTGTTGCTGGTCAACTTTGAAAACGAAAACCCGATTTATGGGCTTGACGGACTGCCGTTTCTTGCCTCTAGCTACGCCGACTCGGCCAAACTGGCGCAGGCGCAAAAGCCTGCGCTCGACAAGCTGCTTGCTGCCCAGGGCATGAAGCTGCTCTACGCCGTGCCGTGGCCGCCGCAGGGCATTTATGTGAACAAAGAAATCGGCTCCGTCGCCGAAATGCGCGGCCTGAAGTGGCGCGCTTACAGCCCCGCCACCGCGAAGATCGCCGAACTCATAGGCGCACAGCCGGTGACGATTCAGGCGGCCGAGCTGTCGCAGGCGCTGGCCACAGGCGTGGTCAACAGCTACATGAGTTCCGGCTCCACCGGCTACGACTCGAAAACCTACGAGAGCATCAAGTACTGGTACGACACCCAGGCCTGGTTGCCGAAAAACGGCATTTTGGTCAACCAGGCGGCCTTCAACGCACTGGACGCGACCACGCAACAGGCGCTGCTCAAGGCGGCGGCCGACGCCGAAGCGCGCGGCTGGAAAGTCAGCCAGGAAAAGAACGACTGGTACAAAAAAAGCACTGACTGAAAAAGGCATGAAGATCATGACGCCCTCGCCCAAGCTGATGACCGACATGCGCCAAGTCGGCGGCATCATGCTGAGTGACTGGGAGAAGAAAGCGGGTGCCGACGGCAGCGCCGTGATCGCAGCGTTCCGTAAAAAATAAAGCACCCGATGCGCCGCTGGCTCGACCGCTTGTACTACGCCGCCGGTGCCGTCGGCGCCGTGTTTTTATTGATCGTTGGCGTGCTGATGATTGGCCAAAGCGTATTGCGCGAGTTTGGCGTGCGCACCGGTGCTGTGAATGACTTGGTGGCGTGGTGCTGCGCCGCGGCGTCGTTTTTCGCTATGGCGCATGCCTTCAAGCACGGCGACTTTGTGCGGGTCACGCTGCTGCTGGACAGCGCAGGGCCACGCCTGCGTCGCGCGCTGGAAATCACTTCACTTGTCATCGGGACGGTGGCGGTGGCCTATCTCACTTGGTCGGCCTGCCGCTTCACTTACGAAAGTTTTGTGTTTAACGAGCTGGCCCAAGGGCTGTTGCCGGTGCCGATATGGATTCCGCAGTCCAGCTTCGCGCTGGGCTCGTTGCTGCTGTTGGTGGCGGTGGTGGACGAGTTGGTGCTGGTGCTGCGCGGTGCCCGCCCAACCTTCGTCACGGCGGTGGAAGAACGCCATGCCAAGGGCGACTTTTCGTCGGAAGTCTAGGCACACAAATTTAGGCACTCCTAGCCCGCAACGCGCTCATAAAAGCGCGCTGAACTTGTCTTTCATTCACCTCAGGCACAGTTTCATGGACATCCTTCTCATCGGCGGCTTGCTGCTGCTCATCATGATGGTGCTGCTCTCGGGCGGAGTGTGGGTTGCGATGACCCTGGCCATTTGCGGTTGGGTCGGACAGGCTTTTTTCACCAACACGGCACCCGGAAAAAATTTGTTCTCGGCTTTTTGGGAATCGAACGCGTCGTGGGAACTGGCGGCGCTGCCGCTGTTCATCTGGATGGGCGAAATTCTGTTTCGCACCAAATTGTCTGAAGAAATGTTCGAGGGTTTGCGGCCTTGGCTGAACCGCGTGCCGGGGAGGCTGATGCACACCACCATTTTGGGTTGCGGTATTTTCGGCTCGGTGTCGGGCTCGTCGGCCGCCACTTGCGCCACCATTTCCAAGGTGGCGCTGCCTGAACTCAAGCGCCGCGGCTACGACGAAAAACTGGCGCTGGGCGCGCTGGCCACTGCGGGCACGTTGGGCATTTTGATTCCACCGTCCATCACGATGGTGGTGTATGCCGTGGCCGCCGACGCCTCCATCATCCGCATCTTTTTAGCGGGCTTTTTGCCAGGCTTTTTGCTGATGGCGCTGTTCTCGGGCTACATCATCTGGTGGTCGCTGCGCAACCCCGACAAAGTGCCACCGGCCGACGCGCCGACCACCTTTGCGCAAAAACTGCGCGCGTCGGGCAGCCTCATTCCCTGCGCCCTGCTGATCGTGTTCATCACTTGGGTGCTGATTGCGGGCTACGCCACGGCCACCGAATGCGCGGCTTACGGCGTAGCCGGTTCGCTGGCCATCGCGTGGTGGGGCAAGTCGCTGACGTGGAGCAACTTTTGGGAGGGCCTGATGGGCACCACCCGCACCAGCTGCATGATCATGTTTATCTTGGCCGGTGCCGCCTTCCTGACCAAAACCATGGCTTTCACCGGCATACCGCGCGAGCTGGCGGAGTGGGTGGCGTCCATGAACCTGAGTCCCTACGCCTTGATCGGTGTGCTGGTGGTGGTTTATCTGATTCTGGGCACCGCACTCGACGGCATTTCAATGATCGTGCTGACGTCGGCGGTGGTGCTGCCCATGATCCAAAAAGCGGGCTTCGATCTCATCTGGTTCGGCATCTTCATCGTGCTGTTGGTCGAAATAGCCGAGGTCACGCCGCCGGTCGGTTTCAACCTCTTTGTGCTGCAAAACATGACGGGCAAAGACAGCAACACCATTGCGCGCGCCGCACTTCCGTTCTTTGGGTGCCTGGTGTTTTGCATCGGCGTCATCACGCTCTTCCCGATCATCGTGACCTGGCTGCCCGATGTCGTCATGGGAGTTCAGAAGTGACGCTCGCTAAGGCCGGAACTGACGGCCTTCCGGTGCCTTGTTCTGCTGCTGGTTCCAGCCCGAGCTGCCTAACATCATGGGTCGAAGTACCCAACGGCAGAGCAAGGAATCGAAATGGCAGACCTGTCTATCCCCATGCAGTGGAACTCCGCGCTGAACGGCGCGGGCGACGCCGTGGAATTGGAACTCAGCTCGAAGGGTGAGGCCGCTTTTTGCTGGCCATCGCCGCCGTCGGCCAACTTTGCTCGCGCCAGGCCGCAGCACGAACCGGAAGTCTGCGAAGTGGTGGGGCTCAACGGCAGCCGGGTACTGGGTCAGATGATGCAGTTCAACCCCGTCGAGGCCGTGGCCACGGTTCAAATGCCACCGTCGCGCACCTCCATGGCGCTGCGATTTGAGCAGTTTTGCTCGCTCACGCTCACCCAACCACTGCGCCCACTGCTGCCGTCGGCCACGCAGTCGGCCCCAAACCCGCAAAGCCAATTGGCGTCGGCGCACACTGCGGCGCCCTACAAAGTCAAACTCAAGCGCGGCGCCGAGCTGCAAGGCCACACCATCGGCTTTGTGGAAAAAGACTTTGGCCTTTTCCTGTTCCCTCCGCGCACTGAAACCGGTGTTGCATCGAACGACGGCAGTGTTCGTCGTATTTTCATTCCACGCGCTGCGTTCAGCCATTTTGAAATTGGCGCGCGCATCGGCGAGGTGTTGGTGAAGCAGCACGCTGCCACTGCAGAACAAGTTGAAGAAGCCGCCGACAAACAGCAAGAACTGCGCAAGCAAAGGATTGGCGACTTGCTGCTGCAACGCCAAGTCGTCACCGCTGAGCAACTGTCGGAAGCCATTGAGCGCCAGTCGCGCATGCCGCCCATGCGCTTGGGCGAAGCACTGGTGTCCATGGGCTTGGTGTCAGACATGCAACTCGACGACGCCCTGACGCAGCAAAAGTCAGATCGCGACACGCCGCTGGGCGAGCTGTTGGTGCGCATGGGTGTGGTGTCGCGCGCCGACCTGCAAAGCGCGTTGGCCCGCAAGATGGGTTATCCGCTGGTGAACATCGACAGCTTCCCGGTGGAGATTGAAGCGCTGCGCCGTGTGCCCTACGCCACTGCCGCACGCTTGCAAGCCTTGCCGTTGATGGTGCGAGAAGGCCGCATGGTGGTGGCGCTGGCCAACCCTGCCACGTTGGGTGCTTCCGCCGACGAACTCGAATTCAGCGCTGACGCCAAAGTCATTGCCGTGCTCGCGCAAACACACAACATGGGCGACAGCTTGTGGGCGGCTTACAAAAAGGTCGGTGCGACTGACGGCGAGCGCATTGAAACCAATAACGACTTGCTGTCCGGCTTCGGCGGACTCGACACCGACGTGCTGATGGAGACGCTGGAAAAAGAAGGCCTCGATGCCGAAGGCACCGAAGAAAAAACCATCGAGCAGTCTGACAACTCCTTGGTTCGGCTGATTAACAGCATCATCATTGACGCGGCCAAACAAGGCGTGTCAGACATCCACATTGAAAGCGACCCAGGGCGCGAAAAAATCCGTGTGCGGTTTCGAAAAGACGGCCTCATGCGCACCCACCTGGAGCTGCCGCCGACCTACCGCAGTGCCTTGGCAGCGCGCATCAAGATCATGTGCGATCTGGACATCTCCGAGAAGCGCAAACCGCAAGACGGGAAGATCAACTTCAGCAAGTTTTCCGCCAAACACAAACTCGAACTGCGGGTGGCCACCATTCCCACCAACAACGGTTTGGAAGACGTGGTGATGCGAATTTTGGCCTCGGCCAAACCGCTGCCGGTTGGCAAATTGGGCCTCAGTGATCTCAACTTGAAGTGGTTGATTCAAGCGGTGGAACGTCCATACGGGATGGTGCTGTGCGTGGGCCCCACGGGCTCGGGCAAGACCACCACTTTGCATTCGGCGCTAAGCCACATCAACCGCCCCGAGCGCAAAATTTGGACCGCTGAAGACCCTATTGAAATCACCCAACAAGGCCTGCGCCAAGTGCAAGTGAACCCGAAGATTGATTGGACGTTTGCCAAAGCTTTGCGCGCGTTTCTGCGGGCCGACCCCGACGTCATCATGGTGGGTGAAATACGCGATTCCGAGACCGCCCACACGGCCGTTGAAGCCTCACTCACCGGTCACTTGGTGATGAGCACCTTGCACACCAACAGCGCGCCCGAAACCGTCACGCGTTTGCTGGACATGGGCATGGACCCGTTCAATTTTGCGGACTCACTGCTCGCGGTTTTGGCGCAGCGCTTGGTGCGTCGCTTGTGCAGCGAATGCAAAGAATCGCGCCCCGCCACAGCAGCAGAAACCGAAGAACTTTTGGGCGACTATTTGCATGGCTTCCGCGACGAAACAACCAAGCCGAGTCGCGAAGACGTGCTGTCACGCTGGGTCAAGAATTCTGGCAAAGACGGCCGCTTGATGTCATATCGCAGCGCCGGTTGCGCCACTTGCGAGAAGACGGGCTTCAAAGGCCGCGCCGGTTTGCACGAGCTGATGACGGTGTCACGCGATTTGCGTTTGTTGATCCAAAACAGCGCCCGCGCCGAACTGCTTCAAACGCTGGCCATGAATGAAGGCATGCGCACCTTGCGGCAAGACGGCATCGACAAAGTGTGGGCGGGTGTGACTACGATTGAGGAAGTCAGAGCCACCAGCAACGCTTGATTTTTTACTCCCTGCCTGTTGCAGGGAGGTTGGGGTGGGGGTTGAAGCCTTGAACACGAGCGGTTCCACGTCATCGATTTCACCCCCGTCCCAAGCTTCCCCTTTGAGGGGAAGGAGCAACTCAAAGCCCAACTTGCGTGATGAACTTGGTACTCAAGTAAGCCTCAATCCCCTCGGTACCGCCCTCAGACCCGTAACCAGAATCCTTCACGCCGCCAAACGGCGTTTCGGGCAAAGCCAAGCCGAAGTGGTTGATCGACACCATGCCGCTCTCGAACGCCGCGCCTATCGCGGTGGCCGTTTTCAGGGATGTGGTGAACGCATATGCCGCCAAGCCATAAGGCAAGCGATTGGCCTCGGCCACCACCTCACCGAAGCTGCTGAACGACGCTATCGGCACGATGGGGCCGAAGGGTTCTTCGGTCATGATGCGCGCGCTCAGCGGCACGTTCAGCAACACCGTGGGCTCGAAAAAGTAACCCTCCGTGCCGATGCGCTTGCCGCCCAACAGCAGCTTGGCACCTTTGCTCACGGCGTCGGCCACAAACATCTCCATGGCCTCTACGCGGCGGCTGTTGGCCAGCGGGCCCATGCGCGTTTCTTTCTCCAGCCCACTTCCCACTTTGATGCTTGAGGCAGCCGCCACAAAGGTGTCCACAAATTGCGAGTAAACCGACTCGTGCACCAGGAAGCGCGTCGGCGACACGCACACCTGCCCGGCGTTGCGAAATTTGGCGGCGGCCAGCATGCGCGCCGCACCCTGCACGTCAGCATCGGCAAACACGATGGCCGGTGCATGACCGCCCAATTCCATGGTGGCTCGCTTCATGTGCTCACCGGCCAGGGCGGCCAGTTTTTTGCCCACCGCCGTAGAACCCGTGAACGTGATTTTGCGGATCACCGGATGCGCGATGAGGTAGCTTGAAATCTCGGCCGGCACGCCAAACACCAGGTTGACCACACCGGTCGGCAAGCCCGCATCGGCAAACACGCGCACCAGCGCCGCACAACTGGCGGGCGTTTCTTCAGGCCCTTTCAAAATCACCGAACAACCTGCCGCCAGCGCCGCCGACAACTTGCGCACCGCTTGGTTGATGGGGAAGTTCCACGGCGTGAAAGCGGCCACGGGGCCGACCGCTTCTTTGATGACCAGCTGGCTCACGCCGTCGGCCCGCGCAGGCACCACGCGGCCGTACATGCGGCGTGCCTCCTCGGCATACCAATCCATGATGTCGGCGGCGGCCATGGCTTCCATCTTGGCTTCGCCCAAAGGCTTGCCCTGCTCCAGCGTCATCAGCTCAGCGACCTCGACCGCGCGGGCGCGCATCAGCTCGCCCGCCTTGCGCAGCAGCTTGTAGCGCTCGTGCGGCGAAGTCGCGCGCCAAACCTTGAAACCCGCATCGGCGGCGGCCAAAGCGCGGTCCAGGTCACTGATGTCGGCATGCGCCAAACGTGCCATGACCTGGCCGGTGGCAGGGTTGACGATGGCCTCGGTTTTGCCACTGGCGCCCGAGCACCATTCGCCGTTGATGAAGAGAGAAACGTCTGAGTACATGAGAGTCGTCCTGATTAAAGGTTGAAAAAATCAAACGCCTGATCGCGCAATGGCGCGTTGGTAGGCAGGTCGCGCATCGATCATGTCGACAAAGCGTGTGAGGTTGGGATAAACCTCGCGCCCCGCGCCCTTCACGGCCACTTGCGCCACAAAGGACAACTGCACATCGGCACCGGTCAAGTCGCTGCCCACAAAGTAGCTGCGACCTTCCAACTCGGCGTTCAAAAAACCGAGGTGGTTTTGCATTTCACTCTCGATGCGCGGGTGCAGCGGCGCACCAGCTTCGCCCAGGCGGCTCACATACAACTTCAGCAAGATCGGCAGCATGGCCGAGCCTTCGCCGTAGTGCAAAAACTGCATGTAGCGGTTGTAGTCCAGCGTGTCCATGGCCGGCGCAAATTTGCCGCCGCCATGTTCGCGGACGAGGTATTCAATGATCGCACCCGACTCGATGAACACATTGCCGTTGTCGGTGAGCACCGGTGCTTTGCCCAACGGGTGAATGAGCTTCAACTCGGGCGGTGCCAAACGCGTTTTCGGATCGCGCTGGTAGCTCAAAACTTCATAAGGCTGGCCGAGTTCTTCAAGCAGCCAAGTGATGCGGCGCGAGCGGGATTCATTGAGGTGGTGAATTTGGATCATGCGAGCCTTAAGTGGGTGCTGTACGTAAAAACGCGTTTGAGCATAGAGCACCGACACACTGACAATGAACCAGGCCGCGCTCTCGGCTTTTAATCAATTCATTGGAAACACCATGCACCGCCAATTTCTGCTGACTGCGCTCGCCGCAACTTTTTGCCTTGCTCCACTTGCCAGCGTGGCAGCCGACGTCTACCCGACGCCGGGCAAAGCCATCAAGTTTGTGGTGCCCTACCCGCCCGGCGGCCCCACCGATTTGATGGCCCGCATCCTCGCACCGAGCTTGCAGCAGCGCCTGGGCGTGCCGGTGGTGGTGGAAAACAAAGCCGGTGCCGGTGGCAACGTGGGCACCGACGGCGTAGCCAAGTCAGCTCCCGACGGCCACACCCTTTTGTTGGCCGCCAGCGGCCCCATGTCGGTGAACCAAACGCTCTACAAGGGATTGCCTTTCAACCCGATCAAAGACTTGGCACCGGTCATTCAAATCTCGGCTTTCCCCTTGGTGCTGGAGGTTCACCCCAGCTTCAAAGCCAGCAACATGAAAGAGTTCTTAGCGGCACTGAAAGCCCAGCCCACAGGCTTCAACTTCGCGTCTGCCGGCAACGGCACGCCTCAGCATTTGGCGGGCGAAATCTTCAACAAACAAGCGGGCGTAAAGATGCAGCACGTGCCCTACAAAGGCGCAGGCCCGGCCTTGAACGACGTGCTCGGTGGCCAGGTGCCGGTGATGTTTGACATCCTGGGCAGCTCGCTGCAGCACATTGCCGCAGGCAAGCTGATTCCCATTGCCGTGACCACCGCCAAGCGCAGCCCGGCCCGGCCCTGCCCAAAGTGCCCACCATGATGGAGCTGGGCATGCCGATTGACTTTGCGGCGTGGCACGGTATTTCGGTGGCCGCAGGCACGCCGACATCCATCATCAAACAGTTGAACCAGACCTTGAACGCCATCTTCGCCGAGCCCGAAATCAAGAAGCGCTGGGAAGAAATTGGCTCGCCCATCGTCGGTGGCACGCCCGAGCAATTTGGCAGCTTGGTGTTGACCGAATCGGTGCGCTTGGGGCGCACCGTCAAAGAAGCCAATGTGGTGGTGGACTGACGCTTTCCTGAACTTTTTCGAGGACGAAAAAAATGGCGCGACTTCCTTTTGTAGACGCTCACACGCCCGGTGTGGACACCGAACTCGTGGCCACTGTGCAGGCCCGACGCGGCGGCACGCTCCTCAACCTTGACCGCCAACTGCTGCACAGCGCACCCATTGCCAAAGGCTGGAACGCCTACCTCGGGGCCATCCGCACAGGTGGCCTCATCGACGGCGGCTTGCGCGAATTGGTGATCTTGTTGGTGGCCGTTTTGAACCGCGCGCCGTATGAGTTTTTTCAGCATGCACCGGTGGCTTTGGCCGAAGGTGTGCCGCAGAACAAGGTCGATGAGGTGGGCACTTGGCAAAGCTCAGCGCTGTTCACCGCCAAAGAGCGCGATGTGCTGGCTTATGCGCAAGCCATGACGCTGACCGTTCAAGTGCCCGACGCCGTGTTCGCATCGGCGCGTGCACATTTCACCGACCGGGACATGGTGGAGCTGACCGCCACGGTGGCGGCTTACAACATGGTGTCGCGGTTTTTGGAAGCGCTCCGAATTGAGCCTGAAACCGACGCTTGAGCATGTAGAGAGCGTGTGAAGAGCGTCTGAAAAAACCGACACCACGCCACCTAGGCCGGTGCTACCTTCATGGCTTGCTCTGTACCAAGCCATGAAGATCCTGACTCATAAAAAGCTCTGGGACATCTCCCCGCCCGTCCACGCCGCGTCGCCACTGTTTCCGGGCGACACCGCCTATTCGCAGCGCTGGACGGCGCGCATCGGGCCCGGCTGCCCGGTCAACATCAGTGCCATCACCTTGTCGCCGCACACCGGCGCGCATGCTGATGCGCCGCTGCACTATGGCAACGGTCAACTCACCATCGGCGAAGTTGACTTAACGCCCTACCTTGGCCCCTGCCGTGTGATTCACGCCATGGGCTGTGGCGCTTTGGTGCACATCGAACACCTGCAACACGCAGCCCACAAGTTGCCGTCGCGCGTGCTGGTGCGCACTTGCGTCACCGCGCCCACAAGCTGGTCGGCCGAGTTCAGCGCTTACGCACCAAGCACCATCGAATGGCTCGCGGCACAAGGCGTGATGCTGGTCGGAATCGACAGCCAATCGGTCGACCCCGCTGACAGCAAAACGCTCCACAGCCATCACACCTTGTTGCGCTTGAACCTGCGCGTGCTGGAAAACCTGGTGCTCGATGACGTGCCCGAAGGCGACTACGAACTCATTGCCCTGCCCCTGAAACTGACCACCGCCGACGCCTCACCGGTGCGCGCGGTTTTGCGAGAACTCGAATGAGCGCTTTGATGAAGACCACCACAAGAGAAGACTGCCTCCAGCTCGACGCGCACGACGCACTCGCCCCGTTGCGCCAGCAATTCAGCCTGCCCGAAGGCGTGATCTACCTCGACGGCAACTCACTCGGCGTGTTGCCTAAAACCGCTGCCGCCCGCGCCGCGCAAGTGGTCACCGATGAATGGGGTGTGGGCCTCATCCGCAGTTGGAACACCGCCGGCTGGATGGAATTGCCTCAGCGCATCGGCAACAAAATTGCGCGCCTGGTGGGCGCGGGCGAAGGTGAGTTGGTGGTGGCCGATTCAACCTCGGTGAACCTGTTCAAGGTGCTGAGCGCCGCACTGCTGATCAGCCAAGCGGACGCCAAAAATGACGCAACCGAGCGCAAGGTGATCTTGTCCGAGCGCAGCAATTTCCCCACCGATCTCTATATCGCCGAGAGCCTTGCCAAAGAACACGGCATGGCGCTGAAGTTGGTTGATGCCGACGAGATTCCTGAGCACCTCAACGACCAAGTCGCCGTGCTCATGCTCACTCAAGTGAACTACCGAACGGGCCGCGTTCACGACATGGCCGCGCTCACTGAGGCAGCTCAGCACGCAGGTGCACTCACGGTCTGGGACTTGGCCCACAGCGCCGGTGCGTTGCCAGTGGACCTGACCGGCAGCGGTGCCGACTTTGCGGTCGGCTGCGGCTACAAATACTTGAACGGCGGCCCCGGCGCGCCTGCCTTTGTGTGGGCCAGCCCGCGCCACGCAGAGCGCTTTTGGCAGCCGCTGGCGGGCTGGTTGGGGCATGCAGCACCGTTCGACTTCACAGAAGACTATCGACCTGCGCCGGGCATCAATCGCTACATCTGCGGCACGCCGCCGGTCATCTCGCTGGCGGTGCTGGAATGCGGGCTGGACACCGTGTTGGCCGCCGAGCCGATGGGCGGGATGCAGGCTTTGCGCGCCAAGTCGGTGGCCTTGACGGATCTGTTCATTCAACTCGTGGAAGCGCGTTGCGGGGGTCACGGTTTGACGCTGGCCTCTCCACGCGACTCAGCCCAGCGCGGCAGCCAAGTCAGCTTTGCTGCCAACACGGATGGCTACCCCGTCATGCAAGCGCTGATCGCCCGCGGCGTGATCGGCGACTTCCGCGCGCCCGACATCCTGCGTTTCGGTTTCACGCCGCTTTATTTGCGCTTTGTCGATGTGTGGGACGCGGTCGAGCATTTGCTGCAAGTGCTGGAAACCGGTGATTGGAAACAAGCGCAGTTTCAGGTTCGCTCGGCAGTCACTTGATGCGCGGCCCAGCATGAGCTCCGAAAAAGTCGTTGTCGAAGAAGGCGCGCAACTCGACTTCTCCAAAGACATGAGCTACGCCGACTATCTGCACCTGGACGAAGTGCTGACGGCGCAGCATCCGCTGTCGCCCGACCACAACGAGATGCTGTTCATCGTGCAGCACCAAACCAGTGAGCTGTGGATGAAGCTCATGCTGCATGAGCTGGGCGCAGCAATGCGCTGTGTGGCCCACGACGATCTGGGCGGCGCTTTCAAAATGCTCGCGCGGGTCAGCCGCATCATGGAGCAACTGGTGCATGCGTGGGACGTGCTGGCCACCATGACGCCGCCCGAGTACACCGCGATCCGCCCCTACCTCAGCCGCAGCAGCGGGTTTCAAAGCTGGCAATACCGCAGCATCGAATTCATGTTGGGCAACAAAAACGCCGCGATGTTGAAGCCGCATGCGCACCGACCTGACGTGCTGGCGCGAGTCGATGCGGTCTACCGCGCGCCTTCGCTTTACGACGAGGCGCTGCGCTTGTTGTCGCGCCGCGGCTTGGCCGTGCCGCCGTCGCACGTGGAGCGCGATTGGACGCAGGCCTACGCCGCCAGTTCCGAGGTGGAGGCCGCGTGGTTGCAGGTCTACCGCGACCCTGAGGCGCATTGGGATTTGTATCAACTGGGCGAAGAACTCACCGACCTGGAAGACGCGTTTCGGCTGTGGCGTTTCAGGCACGTCACCACTGTCGAACGCGTGATTGGCTTCAAGCGCGGGACGGGCGGAACCAGTGGAGTGAGTTACTTGCGCAAGATGTTGGACGTGGTTTTGTTTCCAGAGATTTGGACGTTGAGGACGCAGCTTTGAACTTGCTCCCTCCCCCTGCCGGGGGGAGCGCATTCGTGACTCCCGCCCCCTTGCAGGGGTTGGGTTGGGTTAGGGGTAAAAATTCCAACAAAAACCAGTCCACTTCAACATTCCAAGCCCCATCCCAGGTTTTCCCCTGCAAGGGGCAAGGGGCAAGGGGCAATACTCTTGGCCATGCTCACCTCCCTGCGCAACACCCTCCTCACCGCCCGCGAACTGCTGTTCACGGTGCTGCCTTTCTTATTGATCGCCGCGGTGTTGCTGATCGTGGCCCACCAATGGCTGGCCCCCACACCGCCGAAAAAGGTCGTGCTCGCCACGGGCGCCGCACAAGGCGCCTACGCAGAGTTTGGCAAGCGCTATGCCGACCAGCTGGAACCCTACGGCATCACCGTCGAATTGCGCCAAACACAAGGCGCGGCCGAGAACCTTGCGCTGCTGCGCGACCCCACTTCTGGCGTTGACATCGCCTTTGTGCAGGGCGGTGCCGACGCTCTTCTCAACGGCGCGGGCCCAGACACGCAGGCCGACAGCTTGACGTCATTGGGCAGCTTGTTTTACGAGCCGCTTTGGTTGTTTTACCGTGAGGACTCGGCCCAGCGTTTGCTCAAAGGCGTGGCACTGAACAGCCTGACGCAATTGAAGGGCTGGAAGGTCAACATCGGCCCGCCTGGCAGCGGAGTTCCCAACTTGATGACCAAGTTACTGGACGCCAACAACATGCCGCCGGGCGACATTACCGCGTTGACTCAAAGCCAAACTCCGGCCGTGATGGCGCTGCTCGCCAGCGAAAGCGATGCGGTGGTTTTTGCCTCGGCTCCAGAATCTTTGATGGTGCAAATGTTGCTGCAAACCCCGGGCATCAGTCTGTTCAACTTTGCGCAGGCCGAAGCGTATTCAAGGCGCTTTCCTTTCATGAGCCCGGTCAACTTGCCGCGCGGCGTGGTCGATTTGGCCAAAGACACGCCGCCTGCCGACGTGAAGTTGATTGCCCCCACCGCCACCTTGGTCGCACGAGACTCGGTGCACCCCGCCTTGATACAACTGTTCGTGCAAGCGGCCCACCAGATTCACGGCAACGCAGGTTGGTTTCAAAAAAAGGGCGAGTTCCCCAGTGCCAGCAACACCGAGCGGCCATTGGCCAAAGAAGCCGAACGATTTTTTCGCAGTGGCACCCCCTTGCTGCAACGCTACCTGCCGTTCTGGTTGGCTAATTTGCTCGACCGAATGTGGCCGGTGCTGCTGTCGATTGCGGCCATCTTGATACCGCTGTCGCGCCTGTTGCCACCGGTGTACGAGTTCCGAATTCGCTCGCGAATTTTTCGTTGGTATGCGCAACTTCGCGCCATCGAAAATACGGCGGGTCAGCGTCCTGCTTTGGAACTGCTCGACGAGTTGAACGCCATTGAAAAGCGCTTGGAGGATTTGACAATACCGCTCAGCTACACCAACCAGCTGTACTCGCTGCGCGGCCACATCAACTTGGTGCGCGAACGTCTGCTGGCGCAAGACACTCCACAGCGAAACCACGGCTTGAGCTGATGCGCGGTAAACGTGCAGCAAGTGATGTGCGTTTTTCACACCCCGCCGATCTGCGTGTTGGCACGCATCACATCCGCCGACTCGCCTTCTAAACTTTCACTCCCGCAGATGCGTTGAACCGGGAAGCTGCGTCATGAAAAGATCTAAGACTGCCGCTGCCGTCGGTCTTGCCGCACTCGCCCTGGTGGCCAACCCCGCGCAGGCCACAGACATCGTTTCGGGCAAAAGCGTTTTGGAAAGCAGTTGGAAGGCGGCGAGTGGCGCATTCAGCGCGAGGTCACGCTGTAGGCTCCTTGCGCTCGAATAAAAAATGCCCGCAGATGCGGGCATTTTTTTCGACTTCAGCGTGTTGAAGTTAAGCCACGGCCTTGGTCAAGGCCGAAGCCACCAAGGCGTTCAAGCCGCCTTCGAAGCCCACCGATTTGTCGTGCAACTGACGCACCAAATCAGACGGCAATTTGCAGGCAAACGGCACCAAGCCGGCCGCGGAGTCGCGCTTGCGCTGTTCGCGTTTGTCTACTGCCGCCGCGGCGCTTTGGGTAAAGCGGTCGGGCACGACAGCTGTTTTCATCTTGCCGGTCAGAACCTTGCCCATGTTCTTGTCGAGGTCGCTTTTTTTCATGCTCATGGCAGTGTCTCCGAAACGTTGTGAATCCAGGATTGTGTATCGACCGGGCGGCATCGTCAGCGTGACAGCTTGTCTGTTCAAATCGCGCGTCCTCCATCGCAACAGAAAAAGCACCTCATGGCCATCAAGGCGACCATCTTCAAGGCGAGTTTGCAAATCGCCGACATGGACCGCAACGTCTACGGTGACCACGCCCTCACCATCGCCCCGCCACCCTTCAGAAACTGACGAACGCATGCTCATCCGCGTGCTGGCCTTCGCGCTGAACGTGCCGGCCAGCAACGACAACGGTGGCTTGGAATTGGCCAAAAGTTTGTGGGACACCGACGAGCCCGACCTTTGGCAAAAAGACCTCACCGGCCAAATCGTGCATTGGATTGACGTAGGCCAACCCGACGAAAAACGCTTGATGAAGGCCAGTGGCCGGGCCGGTCGTGTCAGCGTGCTCAGCTTCAGCGCCAGCACCGCCGTGTGGTGGCGCGGCATTGAAAACAAAATCACCCGTGCGCGCAACTTGACGGTGTGGCAAATTGACGCCGCAGCAGCCCAAGCGCTGAGCGAATTGGCACAGCGCACGATGCAGTTGCAAGTGACGGTGCAAGACGGCACGCTGTGGATTGCCGACACCACCCGCACGGTGGAAATCACGCCGATCAAGTTGTATCCCCTGTAAGGCGCATTTGCTCCACACTTCACCGCCCCAAACTTTGCCGCCCCCTCCCATGCAGTCCACACCACTTCACGTGCAACACAACATCGATCAACAACGCTTTGAGTGCAAGGAAGACGGCATGCTGTGCGTGGCCGATTACCAATTGACAGACGGCGTGATGCACATGACGCACACCGAAGTGCCAGCGGCTTTGGGCGGTCGCGGCATTGCGGCGGCACTTGTCGAAGCCGCTTTGGCGCATGCCCGCAGCGCTCACTTGAAGGTCAATCCAGCGTGTTCTTACGTGCGCTCTTACATGCAGCGTCACCCTGAAACTCACTCATTGCACGCATGAAGCCCTTCTGCGCCAACATCACCAACCAAATCGGCGCTGCTTTGGCAGCCGTCTTTTTCTGCACACCCACATCCATGGCACAAACCACCCCCGCAACCGTTGAAGACCCGTTCATTTGGCTTGAAGAGGTGATTGGAGAAAAACCCTTGACCTGGGTGCGCGAGCGCAATGCCGAAAGCAACAAAGTGCTCACCGCGCGCACGGAATACGCCCCTATCAAAACGCAATTGCTGGAAGTGTTGAACTCGAAAGACCGCATTCCTGCCATTTCAAGACGCGGCAATTTTGTGTACAACCTGTGGCAAGACGACAAGAACAAACGAGGCTTGTGGCGTCGCACCAGTTTGGCGGAATATCGCAAGGCCCAGCCTGCGTGGGAAACAGTGATCGACCTTGACGCCTTGGGCAAGGAAGAAGGCGAAAACTGGATTTGGGGCGGGGCCACTTGTTTGGGCCCCAACTACCAACGCTGCCTGGTTTCTTTGTCACGCGGAGGAGCCGACGCCAAGGTCGTCCGCGAATTCAACACCGTCAGCAAACAGTTCGTCAAAGACGGATTTACCTTGCCCGAGGCCAAATCGGATGTCGATTGGATCGACGCCAACAACATTTACGTGGGCACCGATTTCGGCCCCGGCTCGCTCACCACCTCAGGCTATCCGCGCGTCATCAAACGCTGGAAGCGAGGCACGCCGCTGGCTGAAGCCGTCACCGTGTTTGAGGGTCTGTCCACCGACGTGGCCGCCAACGCGGTGGTGGACTCCACACCCGGCTTCGAGCGCACTTTATTCAACCGCTCCCCCGACTTTTTCACCAGCAAAGTGTTCCTGTTGCAAGGCGACAAATTGGTGCCGCTGGACGTGCCCGACGACGCCAACATCAGTTTCATGCGCGACAAGCTGCTGTTGCGTTTGCGCAGTGATTTGAAGGTCGGCGACGCCACTTTTGCATCGGGCTCCTTGCTGCAAACCGACGCCGCCGCTTACTTGCGCGGTGAGCGCAATTTGAAAGCCCTGTTCACTCCCACGGCCACCCGTTCGCTCAGCAGCTACACGGCCACCCGCGATCACCTCATCATCAATGTGCTGGACAACGTGGTCAGCAAGTTGGAGCTCTGGCAAAAGGTGGGCGGCGGCTTTTTTCAGCGTGACATCCCGGCCCCCGGCCTAACAGGCGCGCTTGGCACTTTGAGTGTGAGCAGCCTGCACGATCCGGAGGTGGCGAAGGACCCGTTGGGGGATAATTTTTTGGTCACCTACACCGACTTTCTCACGCCAGAAGCCTTGTATTTGGGCAGCACGAAATCAGTGACCTACGAGCCCTTGAAGTCACGCCCGCCGCAATTCAACGCCGAAGGCATGCGCGCCGAGCAGCGTTTCGCCACGTCCAAAGACGGCACCCGCGTGCCCTACTTTGTGGTGTGGCCGCAAGGGGCGAAAGCCGACAGCAGCAACCCAACTTTGCTTTACGGCTACGGTGGTTTTGAAATCTCGCTCAACCCTTCCTACTCCGCCGCATTTGGCCGCGCCTGGGCTCTGCGCGGCGGTGTTCGCGTGGTGGCCAACATCCGAGGCGGCGGCGAGTTTGGGCCCAATTGGCACCAAGCCGCTTTGAAGCAAAACAAGCAGCGCAGCTATGACGACTTCATTGCGGTTGCCGAAGACTTGATCACCCAAAAAATCACCACGTCCAGGCAGCTCGGCATCATGGGCGGAAGCAACGGCGGCCTGTTGGTGGGTGCTGCATTCACGCAGCGCCCCGAGCTGTTCAATGCGGTGGTGTGCCAAGTGCCGCTGCTCGACATGAAGCGCTTCAACCAGCTGTTGGCCGGTGCTTCGTGGATGGGCGAATACGGCAACCCCGACGTGCCCGCCGAGTGGGCCTACATCAACCAGTACAGCCCCTACCAAAACGTGAAGCCCGGTGCCAAGTACCCCAAGGTGCTGTTCACCACGTCCACCCGCGACGACCGCGTACATCCAGCGCACGCTCGAAAAATGGTGGCGCGCATGCAGGCGCAAGGGCATGAGGTTTTGTACTACGAGAACATCGAAGGTGGGCACGGGGGCGCGGCCGACAACGAGCAGCGCGCGCATTTGCTGGCGATGGAATTTGCGTATTTGTGGCAGCAACTGGGCAAGTAAGTTTCAGACGAAAAAAACCCCGCAGCCGCGGGGTTTTTTAGTTCCTGAATTAAGTTGCATCGCGTTTCGTACGGCGACGCGCCACCCACGCCATCAAGCCCAAACCTGCCGCCATCAGCGCGTAAGTTTCCGGCTCGGGAACTGCGCCGACTTGGACGTTCATGCTGACGCTGTTGCCGATTGCCCCGTCACCGCGAGCTTCCAGAACAAAGGTGTAAGTGCCGGGCGTGTTGATGTTGAAGGGGCCGCCAGGAGTGCTGGCAAAACCGATGTTCGACGAATCCTGGAAGCCGCTGAAGGGCGCTGGTGGCTTGGCTAACAACGCGGAGATCGCGGACAGGTTTATGAAGCTGAGATTGACGGCAGCCGATGGGTCGTTGTCGATACCGAGAAAGTAGGTGAACCCCGGCTTGCCGGTGCTATTCACCGAATATTCGAAATTCCAAGTGGCTCGGTAAGACGAGGTTGTCGGATCGTTTCCAGCAGCCGCAAAGTAGGTGCCAGTCGAGCCACCCAGCAATGCGCCAAAACGCACTTTGGCGCGCAGGCCCAATTCCCCTGCGTCACCCGTGTTGATGGTCCATTCACCGTTGGGATTGCCACTGCCGAAGTACACGCCTGGAGCAGCGAGGTTGCCGTACGAGTCCGTGCCGCCCAGGGCATGGCTGGCGATAGAAGTGAGCGCCAGAGCGGCGAAAATTGCGGTGACTTGGAGCGAGCGTTTGGAGTTCATGAGGATGGCCTTTTCAGAATGTGGCTCGGGTGGATTGAATGATTTAGAAAAATACAGGAAAGCGATTCTGTGAACTGCAACGGGCCCGAGAATTCGCAAGGAGGAGCCGCCTTATCGTCCGTCAACTTCTGCGCTTTTCGACTGCTGCGCAACTAACCTGACGCGAAGATGCATGGTGCGCTCGACGCCCGTATCAAACCAGCCCCGCATCGCGGGGGTAATGCTCCTATTGTTTTGAAAGCAGCGTTTATCCATGAACCACTTCACGAAAATCAGCTTGTGCACTGACACTGATGGCTATGCACGATTCAGTGAGTTTGTTGTGCCCTTGAGCGAAGGTTCATCCAAGGCAATGTTGTCGGCCTTGCAACCCAGCGGCGGCATGCAACTGCGGCGCAGCCCGGTGGGTTTTCGCAGCGAATTTCATTGCACCGACAAGCCGCAGTGGCTCTTCATCTTGCGCGGCACGATGGAGATTGGCCTGCAAGACGGCAGCTCGCGCTTGTTCCATCCAGGCCAGCATTTTTTCTCGGCCGACACGCTGCCAGAAGGTGTGGTGTTTGACGCCAAAGTGCACGGCCACTGGAGCCGACAAGTGGGCGACGAGCCTCTGGAGACGCTGTTTGTGCGGGCCTGAAAACCGACCCCTTAGCCCTCAGGCTGCCCTTCCACCTCGCGCTGCGTCAGCAGCAGCCGCAAGTCGAATTCAAACTGGTGGTAGTCGGGTTCCATGTGGGTGCAGAGTTGGTAGAACGCTTTGTCGTGCTCGCGCTCTTTGATGTGCGCCAACTCATGCACCACGATCATTTTCAAAAACTCGGGCGGTGTTTCTTTGAACAAGCTGGACACGCGAATTTCGCGCTTGGCTTTGAGGTTGCCGCCTTGCACGCGTGACACCGTGGTGTGCGTGCCCAAGGCGTGTTGCAGCACCCGCAGGCGGTTGTCGTAAGCCACCTTGCTGAGCGGCGCGGCCGTGCGCATGAAGCGCTGCTTCAGAGCCACGGTGTAGTCGTAGAGCGCGCGGTCGGTGCGCGTTTCGTGAACTTGCGGGTATTTGTTGCGCAGGTGCTCACCGAGTTTGTTGGCGCTGATGAGATCGCGCACACGGGTCAGCGTTTCTTCTGAGTAGCCGCCCAAGTATTTCAAGGTCTGCATGCGGTGTGGTCAAAGTACTGGTTCATCGATACTGTGAAGCATACCGAGACTATCTAAATGAATGCCATCTCAGAACAAGTCATCGGACAAACCAAAGCCTGGATCACGCACGCCGTGGTGGGTTTGAACCTGTGCCCGTTTGCCCGCGCGGTGCAGGTGAAAAATCAAATTCGCTGCGTGGTCAGCGAGGCCACGAACATCAATGCATTGATGGCTCAGCTTTGCGAAGAAATGCACTTTCTGGCCGAGGCCGACCCGGCGAAGGTGGAAACCACGCTGCTGATCCACCCGCAGGTGCTCGCCGACTTCCTCGACTTCAACGACTTTTTGGAACTGGCGGACGCAGCGCTCGAGGAACTGGGCTACGACGGCGTGCTGCAAGTGGCCATTTTTCATCCGCAGTTTCAGTTTGACGGCACCGAGCCTGACGACGTCACCAACGCCACCAACCGCTCGCCCTTCCCCACTTTGCACTTGCTGCGCGAAGACAGCGTGGAGCGCGCGGTGGCAGCCTTTCCCAACGCTGAAGCCATTTTTGAGGCCAACATCGCCACGCTGGAAAATTTAGGCGCGGCGGGCTGGGCTGATCTGCAGCTTCAAATCAAGCGGGCCGCAGCAAATCCTTGATCTGCTGCAGGGCCGCCGGGTCTTCCATGGTGGTCAAGTCGCCCGGGTCACGCTGCTCGCACACCGCCTGAATCGCGCGGCGCAGCATCTTTCCGGAACGCGTCTTCGGCAAAGCGTTGACGAAAAACACGCGTGACGGCCGGGCCACCGCACCGAGTGAGTTGTCCACCGCTTTCATGATGTCACCTTCGAGCTTGATGACATTGGCAGGCACCTCCAAACCCGTCGTGTCCTTCGCCACCACAAAGGCCATGGCCACTTGGCCCTTCAGCGCATCGGCCACGCCGACCACCGCCACCTCGGCGACGTTGGGGTGGCCTGAGATGCTCTCTTCAATTTCACGCGTGCCCAATCGGTGGCCAGCCACGTTGATGACGTCGTCGGTGCGACCGAGGATGTAGTAGTAGCCGTCTTGGTCGCGGATGCCCCAGTCGAAGGTGTTGTAGACCTGCTGGCCGGGAACAGAACTCCAATAAGTTTTGACAAAGCGCTCGTCGTCACGCCACACCGTTTGCATGCAGCCCGGGGGCAGCGGGCCGTCGATGACGAGCACGCCTTTTTGATTGGCACCCGTCAATTCTTCACCGGTCGCTTCATCGAGCAGCTTCACCTTGTAGCCGTACATCGGCACGCCGGGGCTGCCAAATTTGCTGGGCTTGGCCTCCACGCCGTTGGCGATGGTAAGGATGGGCCAGCCGGTTTCGGTTTGCCAATAGTTGTCGATGATCGGCTTGCCCAGGGCGCTGGATATCCTCGACGCGGTAGGCTCGTCCAAGGGCTCACCGGCCAAAAACAAAGCGCGCAGTGAACTCAGGTCGTGCGCCTTCAAAAACTTCGGGTCTTGCTTTTTCAACACGCGCACGGCCGTGGGCGCGCTGAACATCACGCTGACCTTGTACTTCTCGACCAGGCTCCACCACACGCCGGCATCGGGCCGGGTGGGCAGGCCTTCGTACAGGATGGTGGCCATGCCGGCGATCAGCGGGCCGTAGACGATGTAGCTGTGGCCCACCACCCAGCCGATGTCGCTGGTGGCGAAGTAGGTTTGCCCAGCAGAATCACGGGGGCCAGGGTCTGCGAGATCGACAGCTCGGCGCCAAGCTCATGCACCTCGGTGAGATAGAAGCGCAGCGCC
>JANPNT010000653.1:0-4277 GCA_031427655.1 Burkholderiales bacterium | reverse complement strand
GCGCCGCCTGGAGCGCGCGCTTGAAGACATCTACCGCTTTCCGCTGAACAAGACGGCCACCGATGTGCTGAACCGTCAGATCAAGGCGGGTATTGGTGACCCGCAACTGGCCGACCTGGTGCTGGCACTGCGCGAAGACGGGCGCCTGTGCGTGGTGGATGAACAAGAAGCGAACCGAGAACCCAAGCTCATTTGCAGCATGGGCCTCGCTTGAATGCGCGCTAAGCACCAACGTGAGGCCCACCGATGACCATTGACGCCACCAAATTCCAGCGCCTGCTGAATGAGTTTCAGCTGGGACGCCTGTTCGTCAATGAACTGGGCTGGGAGAACCCCTCGCTTCGGCCACAGACCGTACCGGTCAATGGCCACACATTCACCCTCGCGCAGGTGGCCCACAAGCGGGGCGTGTCGGTGTTCCAGTGCACGCCCGACGCCACGGGCGCCATCCCACCGCGTGCCACGCTGCTGAAGCTAGAGAAAGAGGCGGCCAAGCTGGCCTATGAGCACCTGCTCATCTTCATTGATGCGAAGCAGGCGACGATGACCTGGCTGTGGGTGGCAAGGGCTCCGGGCCAGCCCGCCGCCACGCGAACGCACACCTGGCACAAGGGCACGAGCGGAGAGTCTCTGCGACAGAAGCTGGAGCAGGTTGTCTGGTCGTTGGATGAAGAAGAAGCCATCACGCTGACCGATGTCATCGTCGGGCTGCGCCGCGCCTTTGACCGCGACCGCGTTTCACGTGCGTTCTACGACCTATTCAAGAGCGAGCACGAGGCCTTTGCAGCATTCATCGCGGGCATCTCCGTAGCAACCGACCAGGCTTGGTACGCATCGTTGATGCTCAACCGCTTGATGTTCGTGTACTTCATCCAGCGCAAGGGTTTTCTGGACGGAAACCAAAACTATCTGGCCGACCGTATGGCCCAGGTACGCCAAGCCGCAGGAAAGGGCAAGTTCCACTCTTTCTACCGCCAGTTTTTGCGGCGATTATTCCAAGAAGGCTTGGGGACGCCAACCAAGGAACGTGACGCCACCGTTTCGGCGCTGGTTGGGAATGTGCCGTACCTGAACGGTGGACTTTTCGCGCTGCATCAGCTCGAAGAGACTTACCTCACCATCGATGTGCCCGACGAAGCATTCGAGCGCCTGTTCACGTTCTTCGACGCGTACGACTGGCACCTCGACGACCGACCGCTTTCAACCGGCAGCGAGATCAACCCCGACGTGCTCGGCTACATCTTCGAGAAGTACATCAACCAGAAGAAGATGGGGGCGTACTACACGAAGGAAGACATCACCGAATACATCAGCAAGAACACCGTTATCCCGCACTTGCTCGAACAGGCGCGCGAACGCTGCAGGGTCGCGTTCGAGGGTGACAGGTCGGTGTGGTCACTGCTGCAGACCGACCCCGACCGCTACATCTACCCGGCCATGAAGACCGGTGTGATCGATGCCGGCGGCAACGTGGTTCCCTTGACGGCACTGCCGGACTTTGTGCAGACAGGAATGAGCGACCCCAAGGCGCGCATGTTTGAGCGCCGCTACAACCTGGGCGAGGCTGTCTTTCACGTTGCCGGCCCCAGCGGTCAAACACAGCGAGGCACCCTACCCACCGAAACGTGGCGTGAGTACGTCGAGCGCCGTAGCCGGTGCTTGGCCGTGCGCCAGAAGCTGGCTGGTGGCGAAGTGAGGAGCGCCGACGACCTCATCACCCTCAATCTCGACATCCGCCAGTTCATGCAGGATGTCATCGACACCTGCACCAGCCCGGACCTGTTGCGTGCCATCTGGCAGGCTATCGTCGGGCGCGTGCCGGAGCGGGCCAACGAAAGGTTTCGGCATGGCATCTCAATCCTGGACCCCACCTGCGGCTCAGGCGCCTTTCTTTTCGCAGCGCTCAACGTGCTGGAGCCGCTCTACGAAGCCTGCCTCGACCGCATGGAGGGCTTTGTCGAAGATGCCAGAAAGCTTGGCAGGCCCCCGGAGGCCGATTTCGTCAAGGTGCTGGATGAAGTGGCCCATCATCATTCGCGCCGCTACTTCATCTACAAGAACATCATCCTGCACAACCTGTTTGGCGTGGACATCATGGCCGAGGCGGTTGAGATCTGTAAGTTGCGCCTCTTCCTCAAGCTCGTGTCGCAGGTTGACGCTGGGCGCGAACTGGAACCTCTGCCCGACATCGACTTCAACATCCGCGCCGGCAATACGCTGGTGGGCTATGCCACCGAGGCGCAATTCGACGCCGCCAACACACTCGCCAGCGACCAGTCTCACCGGGCCGAAATCATGGCCAGCACGGCTGACTTGGCCGACGCGTTTGATTTCTTCCGGCAGCAGCAAACTATGCATGGCAGCAAAGTCACGCCGGGTGATAAGCGCAAGCTGCGCGACAAGCTGAGCGCACTGTGTCTTGAACTGGATCGCTACCTTGCTCGGGACTACGGGATCAGCCCGACCAAGAAGAGTGAATTCGCGGCTTGGCGAAATAGCCATCAACCCTTCCACTGGTTTGCTGAATTTTATGGAATGATGCGTGCGGGCGGCTTTGATGTCGTCATTGGGAATCCACCTTGGAAGGAGTATTCGGCTGTTCGGCAGTTTTATACCGTAAATGGATATGCGACAGAGTCTTGCGGCAATTTGTATGGACTTTGCACTGAGCGAAGTCTCGCGCTGTGTCACACAGCCTCCCGCTTCAGCTTCATTGTGCAGTTGCCTCTTGTTTGTTCTTCGAGAATGGAAAGCGTTCGTGACGCGCTAAGAAGCGCCAGTTCTGTAGTATGGGTAACAACATTTGATGATCGACCTGGAAAGTTATTCGACGGACTTCAACACTGTCGATCCACAATCTTCTTCGTAAAACGAGGAAGATCAAATGTGCAAACATTTACGACACGTTACCAGCGATGGCCAACCCAGAATCGTGGCGACCTGTTCCCCTCAATTAATTTTGTGCTGGAAGTGGATAGCGCAGCGCCGGGTCGAATCCTGGCAAAACATTCAAGTTTTCTAACGATTT
Source organism: Burkholderiales bacterium (assembly GCA_031427655.1). Taxonomy (GTDB): domain Bacteria; phylum Pseudomonadota; class Gammaproteobacteria; order Burkholderiales; family Burkholderiaceae_C; genus JANYJJ01. Next base: position 1,249 of record JANPNT010000653.1, on the reverse strand, counting down.
CGGCCCTGAAGAAAATTCGCGGTGGATCAACGTTGAATATTGGCGCGTTTCGCGCGCGACACGAAACCGGAAATTACGTCTTCTATCAGGAGGCAACGCAGTACTGGGCCAAAGCTACTTCGGTGTTGCCGTTCTATGCCAAGAATGGGGTACGTTCCGCACCAGCCCATGGGCGTTATATGTATTTCGACAACCCGACGAAAGCTGGTGCTGCGTCAGCGCTGCTCAACAGCAGCTTGTTCTATGCGTACTTTATCTCCTATGGAGATTGCTTTCACCTAAGCGATACGCTTGCGGCAGGCTTTCCCACGAACGCGGAGGTTCTAGGCGATGCGCGATTGGCAAAATTAAACACCCAACTGATGGCCGAGTTGGACAGTCAATCAGAACGCAAGACGATTACTTCTCGACGGGGAGGCGCAATAGACCGAATTGAGTACGATGAGTATCAAGGGTCGCGGTGCAAGAGCACAATTGACAAAATTGATTCTAGATTGACCCAGTTGTATGGTTTGTCCGATGAAGAGGCGGATTTCATCGTTAACTATGACATCAAATACCGCATGAGTAGTGTTGATAACAGCGCTGAGGCCGAAGAAGGATGAGGTCAATCGCTATTACGCTGCCAGCGCTCAGCGCCCAGCGGGTCGGGCCTGAGTTTGCTGCGCAAGTAGTCGGCACTGGCGAAGTCGCGCTGCTTAACGAACCGCTTCTTGGCCTTATCGCCTCCCGCGAATGCCCCGGCCATGTGCTGCTCGAAACCCTCGACCGTGTGCCGGAGTGGGTCAAGGCCGGTCGCGTCATCGTCAGCGGCTTCCACTCGCCGCTGGAGCAGCAGGTGCTGCGCTCGCTGCTCCGGCGCAAGGGCCGTGCTGTAAAAGTGCTGGCGCGCGGTTTCGGCAGTGAAGGCGCCGACTATCGCCCGACAGCCGAAGAACGCGAACCCCTCACCAATGGCCGGCTGCTCGTCATCAGCGCCTTCGCCCCCAGCGTCAACCGCACCACACGCGCGACATCACTGTCACGCAACCGTTTGGTGCTGGCGCTCGCCACGGAGATTGTTGTGCCACACCTCACGCCTGGCAGCCCTTTGGCAGAGTTGGTCGGTGCGCACCAACGCAGAGCGTATACGCAGCAATCGAAATAGCACTGACATTGCCCAGGCGCTCGTGGCTGCGGATGAACCCCAACCAAATTGAACATACCGACAGGGAAAACATGGCTGCTTCATCACCGCTACAGACCGCTG